>NZ_CAWMCN010000001.1:0-6640 GCF_963865925.1 Vibrio sp. ZOR0018
AATTGTGGCTTTTGGTCGTGTAAATTCAGTTTATCTCATTGAATTTGCATAACAAACGGCTCAAGAGGGATTGCCAACGCTTGGCGGTTTTAGTGCAAAATTGCAGTTCAGTGTTTACGGTGTGTTTTTTGAGTTCGGTTATGCGTTGTCAACCCCTTAGCCGGGCGTTAGGGCACTCAAGAGGATATATGAAGTTTATAGCATCATTTTTTGTTTTTCTTTTAGGTATTGTATGGATGTTCAACTCATTCGATTGGGGATCAGTAACATTTACGAGTTCGAGCCTCGTAGCATCATTGGTGCTGCTACCTAAAAATGATTATTGGAAAGAATTTAAACGTAAGTTTAGTGTAAAAAAGCAGAAAATCGTATTGTCGGCAGACTGTGTACTGGAAACATCAGATGATAAGTTGTTTTCCATATTTGAAGCATTAGTTATTGAGAGTGAAATAGATTTAATCGTTGAACATAAAGGGTTAGCAATATTTGTAAAACATGCTCACAAAGAAACTTCATTACATAAAAAAAATGCGATTTTAAAACAAATAAAAAGGTGGGAAAAAGAACTGATTTTTCTACGCTCTTGCTTAATTATGATGGCGGAAATGTATCGAAAGAACTACATACATACCTCAAAAGAACAAGTTTATTCAGTTTTTCAGGAGCTTATTAAAAGTAGCTTTTCAAACTCTTATGACCCCCAAAAAAAGAGAATCTGTCTTTATCAGAACCCATATTCTGGTGATAGTTTTGTTGTTTCATTAAACAGCAATGCATTTGATGAGATGCTAGGCTCTCTGCAGAAAACGCATAGTCTTGACGAAGCGACTGCGTATAACGCACTAATGATGCCTGGATTTTATACAGTGTCTGATTTGTCTAATGACTTTGTACAGTCTAACTTTCTGTCAGCTCACATTGCGCATCTTGTAAGCTACGGACTTGATGAAAATAGCATGTACTTAAATAGTTGGTACATTGGTTTACAGTAGTGCCCTAACAAACGCTTTAAGACGGATTCGCAACGCTTGGCGGTTTTGGTTTGAGTTGGCTTTTGTGTTTACGGTGCAATAATTGAGTATCGTGGTATCGTTGCTCACCACTTAAGCGGGCGTTATACGCTTTATCGGGAGGTATTAAATATTGGCAAGATTAGCTCCTAAGCTCGATACAGTTCGGGCTCTATTTGCACGATCTGGAAATCAATGTGCATTTCCTGGTTGTACACATCTAATGATCAACTCGAAGCAGCAGTTTGTAGGACAAATTTGTCATATTGAGGCAGCTATGCCTCAAGGTGAACGCTTTAATGCTGATCAGTCAGATGAAGAGCGAAGGTCATATGATAATCTCTTACTGCTTTGTTATCAGCACCATATAGAAACTGATGATGTTGACGAGTTTACGGTCGAAAAACTCAAGAGAATTAAGCAAAGTCATGAATCCCAGTTTTTGAAGTCTGACTTTAAAATTGATGAGTCAGCGTTGTTCAGACTAACTTTTGAAATGGAGCAATACTGGGAGAAAATCGAAAGACTGAATACTGTTGAACATTCAATGCAAGATCTTGCATTCCGAGTGTCAACTCAAAATCATTATTCGCCGTTGTTTGATGCAGCGAGAGACTCTATCAATAGACTTGAAGAATTGCTCAATAGGCTGGAAGTGAGCAATGGCAAACTTGAACAAGATTTTTATGACTTCATAGCTGCGTATGATGTTGAAGCTAGCCTATTCAAAGAAGTGCCTTACTATTTAAACCCATTTCAACTTCGCTCATGGGAGGACTTCACCTTGTCAAAACCTAATAACCTTATGCAAATTCGTATAGATCTACTGTCGATTGAAGTTAGTTATTTGGAACAGTATTTGAAAGTGAATAGTACAGATATTACGGCGAGAGATCGGTTTGAAAGTGCTAAGGTGCAACTTGCAGACCTAGCACAAAATGCATTGTTGTACGACTAAGCACGCGTATAACAAACGCCTCAAGAGGGACTGTCAACGCGTGGCGTTTCCAGTCCCAATGAGCCGCGGTGGTTAAGGTTGTTGTGTTTGAGTTTTGTGGTAATGCGTTGCCAGCCCCTTAGGCGGGCGTTATGTAACCGTAAAGAAAAAAGACCACAATGCATTGAAAAGTAGATATTTTTTATGATTGATCTAATTTCAATGTCGACTTTGTCTGAGCGAGTTTCATGCATGTTGATTTAACTTTCGGCTTCTTGTTCTTCGAGTTTTTACTCTGGCTTCAATGGTAAAGCGAGTTTGCGATAAGCTTGGTGGCAGTCACTTTTTTCTTTGAACTAGGGCTCGCAGTTTCGTCGTTGCCACGCAAATTCTACTGGGTTACTGCTAACTTTTCATGTAAGTTAAACGATATTTGGCAATGTTGTTCTTTGTAATGCTTTGAAATGGTTAGCAAAGTTACATAACAAAGCATTCAAGAGGGACAGTCAACGCTTGGCAGTTTTGGTTTGGTTGAGCATTTAAGGTTACGGTTGGTTAATTTGAGCGCAGTTGTTTGCGTTGCCTGCCCCTTAATGCGGCGTTAGCCCTTAATAGGAATATCATGTGAAATATTTTCAAAAAGGTAGTGGTGAATATTTAGTCTTGGTTCATGGAGCATTAACAGATGGTTCTATGTGGCTCCCTCATACAGATTCGTTGTCTCAGTATTTTGATGTAGTTTCAGTGACTTTAAGTCATTTTGACAATGATGATAACTTAATTTTTAGTCTGAACTCACACGCTCAAGAACTATGTGAGCTTGTGAAAAAGTTAGTTTCAGATAAGCCCGTGAATGTTGTTGGCTGGTCTTATGGTGCAGATGTTGTATTGAACATGATAGCAACGTCTCAATTGCCATTGTCTAAGGTATTTTTGTATGAGCTGGGATATCCCGGTTGTGTTCAAGAAGATGAAATGAAAACTTGGGTTGCGGATGCAGAGTCAATGTTTGAGCCTGTTTTTAATCATGTACATCAGGGGGATTTGAGTTTAGCTGTTGAATCATTGATTGACGGTTCTGGGAATTGTCATGGTTACTTCGATAAGCAACCAACTGAGGTGAAGAGTTTACAGTTAAAGCAAGCTTATACATTGCCTTTGCAACTAAATCAGCAAGAACATCCATCGATTGATGCCCAAAGTCTATCGAATATCGATCTGTCTTTGATATTTGGGCATGGCGATAAAACACGAGACTTATTTAGGCTGGCCACACAGAGTGATGCACGAGCTTCAAGACACTCAAAATTGGTGGTTATTGAAAATGAATCTCACATGTTACCTCAAGAAAATCCAGAAAAGTTTTCGAGTTTACTAATTGATTTACTGGGGAAAAAGGGCTAACAAACGCTTCAAGAGGGACAGCCAACGCGCGGCATTTTTATTATGCGTTGGTTTTTGTGATTACGGTGTTATGCGGAAAGTTAGTAGTAGCGTTGTCTGCCCCTTAAGCGGGCGTTAGCTTGCTAAAGGCTAGCAATACTAGCCCAAGCTTGCCCTAATATCTGAAATGGTGATAAATAGCTTATTTTCTGCATCTTGAAACGCTTTAAAACCATAGCGCTCATAGAAATGTTTGGCGCCATCTTTTGCGTCAACAATAACGACGGGAAATGCCACGCTATCACTAGCTGCTAGTAGTTTTCGTAGAGCATCGATAAGTAACCACTCGCCAAATCCTTTACCTTTATAGCTATCATCGATAGCTAAGCGAGCAATGAGTCCGCCAGAAGTTGATGAGTGATGCTTTTTCTGTAACTTATCAGGCAATGTTTTTAGGTCAATGGGTGTCATTGTTAAAGTGTAAAAACCGATGATAAGTGAGGTGTTATTTTCATCCTCTAAAACAAATGTTCGGGTATTATCTTTTTTAGCTTGCTGACTTGCCATGACTTTCAAATAGTTATTAAGCGCATCAATTCCGCAGTTGAATCGGTTTCTGTCGTGTTTATCTTTATCGAGTAATACCGTTTTCATCATTGGGTTTTGGTCTCATAGCGTTCGGCGGCAGTTTTAATCTTTTGATTTAATGTTGTTGGTTTATCGAGAGCTTCCATAAGTAAAATGGCGTCTGCTTGGCTTAATTTTAGTGTTTGCTCGCGTTCAATCACTTGTTTTGCTTTTTCGATTGCAGCATTGAGTACAAATGAGTTAATACTAGACATGCCAGCGAGAGCAGCCGCTTTGGTTAATAAGTTTTGTGTATCGACATCAACTCTCGCAGTGATACGAGGTAAAGTGGTAGCCATAATGTGTTCTCCTTTGTGTCAAAATGTCACACTGTTATTATGGTGTTTAAATATACAAAAAGCAATCATTGTGTCACTTTGGCACGCAAGCTAACAAGCGCTTCAAGAGGGACTGCCAACGCGTGGCATTTTTACTATGCGTTGGTTTTTGTGATTAAGGTGTTATGCGATAAGTTGCTAGTAGCGTTGGCTGCCCCTTAAGCGGGCGTTATGCAACTCAGGTAAATTTAGGGGTTCAATCTTTTTAGATTTCTCCGGCCATTCGTTTTGTGTTGTCGGCAAATGAGCTTTTTTACCCTAAAATTCGTGGTTAGCTCAAGCCGTAAAATAGGCAAAGTTCTTTGTTTGCCTCAATGAGTTTTGGTGCTGGTTTGTTGCCAATTCAGCGTGCGCAAAGTGTGGAAAGGGCAGTTAATCGAGTATTTTGCACTTGCTGAAAGTATTGCTTGTAGGGTTTGTCTCATTCAAAAGCTTGGTTTGTTGCTGAAAGGTGGACTTTGTTTTGGCGGCTTATTTATCACAGTTCTTGCTTGGGTTGATTCCTGAATCACTCAACCATTGCAATTGTGTCTTTTGATCGAGCAAAGTCAGTTTATCTTATTGAATTTGCATAACAAACGGCTCAAGAGGGATTGCCAACGCTTGGCGGTTTTAGTGCAAAATTGAAGTTCAGTGTTTAAGTGTGTTTTTTAAGTTCGGTGGTGCGTTGTCAACCCCTTAGCCGGGCGTTATGTGCTTTCGGTAAACGTTCAAAAGTAGTATAGAATCAGGTGTTTAAACTATTGGAAAGCAATTATGCCTAAAGTCGTCCAACAGCAAATTGGCAATATCGCCCTTGTGGTCGAAAACTACGATGATGCCATTGATTTCTATACTAAAAAGCTTCAGTTTACGCTAGTTGAAGATACCGATTTAGGTGGCGGTAAGCGTTGGGTTCAAGTTTCACCACCCAATTCGAATGGGACAAATTTACTGTTAGCTCAAGCGAGTACAGATGAACAAACTCAGTTTATCGGTAATCAAACTGGCGGTAGAGTTTTCCTATTTCTACAAACGAATGACTTTTGGCGAGATTATGAGCTGATGAAAGCGAATGGTGTTGTTTTCAACGAAGCGCCACGAATTGAAGAGTATGGAACGGTTGTAGTATTTCAGGATCTTTATGGAAATAAGTGGGATTTGTTGCAATTAAGCAGCGATCATCGTTAGTACGCACATAACAAACGCTTCAAGAGGGACTTCCAACGCGCGGCATTTTTATTATGCGTTGATTTCGGTGGTTTCAGTGTTATGCGGAAACTTGGTAGTAGCGTTGTCAGCCCCTTAAGCGGGCGTTATGTTGCCCCTATAAACTTAGCTATCGTAGAGTGAAAAATGATAAGAAAATACAACGATAATGACTTAGATTCGATTATTGAAATCTGGTTGACGGCTTCGATGAAAGCTCACGATTTTGTCTCAGCTGAATTTTGGAAATCCCAAGTTGATAATATGCGTAATATTTACCTTCCAGCTTCAGAGATATGCGTCTATGAAATAGATTCTAAAGTTGTTGGGTTTTACGCATTGTATGAAAGTAATCTGGCAGCGATATTTGTAGAGTCTGATTTACAAGGTAAAGGTATTGGTAAGCAATTGCTGAACCATGCAAAATCGCAAAGGGTTATGCTTACTCTTTCTGTGTACAAAGAAAATCAGGCGAGTTACCAGTTTTATCTGTCTCAAGGTTTCAATGTGATTAGTGAGCAAGTTGATGAATATACAGGCCATTTAGAGTACACAATGAGTACGGGCACATAACAAACGCTTCAAGAGGGACTTCCAACGCGTGGCATTTTTATTATGCGTTGATTTTGGTGGTTTTAGTATTATGCGGAAACTTGGTAGTAGCGTTGTCAGCCCCTTAAGCGGGCGTTAGCTTAAAATAATGAAAATCAATTGTTTGCAGCCTGTTTTTTCTTCCCTTGGCAGTTCGTTCAGGTTATTTCGGCAAATCAGCATTGTTTGCCAACGTGAATTTTGAGTTGTTGCCTCAATTGGGTTTTGGGCTACACGAGGTTAGCCAGTTTGGCGCAAAGTCGCTTTGGAAGTTTTACTCTCGCTTTGAGTTTTCCGAAATTGATTTATCAAAATTTACAGGTTTCAAAGTAAACGAATGGCCACAAAGTTTGAGTCAATGCGGGTTTCAAAACTCAAGTGGTTTGCCGGTTTCCCAAATCGGGTTAATCTCAATTTTGGTAAATCTAAGGTGCTGAAATTTAAGCTAACAAACTGCTTAAGAGGGATTCGCAATGCGTGGCATTTTCAGCATGCGGTGAGTCTTGTGATTAAGGCGACGTGCGGTCGCTTTTGCAGTGCATTGCTCACCCCTTAGCAGGGCGTTA
>NZ_CAWMCN010000002.1:0-12454 GCF_963865925.1 Vibrio sp. ZOR0018
ATTGATCGGTATTTTTGTCACCCAAGCTTTTGGTTTAACAGCAGACGGCCTCGTTGAAGGCAGCCGTGAAACGGCGCGTATTGCTGTACTAGAAAGCCGCGCCGCTACTGTGAGTGATTTAACTATTCCTCAAATGCTATTAAGCTTTATTCCGACCAATCCTTTTGCCGACTTAACCGGTGCTCGCTCAACCTCGATCATCGCTGTGGTTATTTTTGGCGTACTAACGGGTATTGCGGCGCGTAAAGTAATGTCAGAGAAAGCCGAGCTAGAAACGCCAATCCGCACCTTTGTCGAAGCGATACAGTCGATTGTGATGCGCCTCGTGAAAATGGTGATGGCACTAACCCCTTACGGTATTGCGGCGTTGATGGCGAAAGTTGTCGCTACATCAAGTGCGGGCGATATTCTGAGTTTGCTCGGTTTTATTGTCGCCTCTTATGTCGCCATTGCATTGATGTTTGTGGTGCACGGTATCTTGGTTTCTTTTGTAGGCGTTAGCCCTAAAGAGTATTTTCAGAAAATTTGGCCAGTGTTGACCTTCGCGTTTACCTCACGTAGCTCAGCGGCAACCATTCCTCTGAATGTAGAAGCGCAAATCACTAAGCTGAACGTACCACCAGCAATTGCCAACCTATCGGCTTCATTCGGTGCCACTATTGGTCAAAACGGCTGCGCTGGTATTTACCCAGCCATGCTCGCTGTGATGGTTGCTCCTACCGTCGGTATTAATCCAATGGACGTGCACTTTATTTTGTCGCTAGTGGCTATTATCGCAATCAGCTCATTTGGTATTGCCGGCGTCGGTGGCGGTGCCACTTTTGCAGCCTTAATCGTACTACCAGCGATGGGCCTACCAGTGACGATTGCAGCACTGCTTATCTCCATTGAACCGTTGATTGATATGGCCCGCACCGCGTTGAACGTTTCAGGCTCAATGACGGCAGGTACCATTACCAGCCGCTTACTGAACGGTAAACAGGTACAAGTTCAAGAACAGCAAGCCTAGAAAGTATCGAACGTTCTCGTTTTTCTCCAAGCCGGTGCCAATGCGCCGGCTTTTTCATTTCAAATCCTCATCAGAGCATGCTTCGCACATTGCTATGTCACACAGGCAATGGTCTAATAAACCTTAAATTTCAGCGACTGGATACTATCGAATGCGACAAGAGCACCCGCCTACTTTCTTTTTCCTCGACTATGAGACGTGGGGAGTCAACCCTGCGAAAGATCGTCCGAGCCAATTTGCGGGCGTTCGCACCGATATGGATTTTAATATTATTGGCGAACCACTGGTCATCTATTGCCAACCACCAGCGGACTATTTGCCTTCTCCAGAAGCGGCGCTTATTACGGGTATCACTCCACAAAAAGCGGTGGCCCAAGGCTTGCCAGAGCCTGAATTTATCGCCAAAATTCATCAACAACTCGCCACACCCAACACCACCAGTCTTGGTTACAACAGTATTCGTTTTGATGATGAAGTAACGCGTTACACTTGCTATCGTAATTTCATTGATCCGTATGCTTGGAGCTGGCAAAACGGCAATTCACGCTGGGATTTACTTGATGTGATGCGCGCCTGCCATGCGCTACGCCCAGAAGGCATCAACTGGCCCGAAAATGACGAAGGCTTTACCAGTTTTAAGCTGGAGCATCTCTCAGTTGCCAATGGCATCGAACATGCGAATGCCCACGATGCTATGGCCGATGTTATCGCCACCATTGAGCTAGCCAAAAAAGTAAAAGCCGCCCAACCCAAGTTGTTTGATTACTTTTTTAACATGCGCCATAAACGCAAACTCAATGATCTGATTGATATCGTCAACATGACACCTTTAATGCACGTATCGGGTATGTTAGGCCGAGAATGCCAATATACCAGTTGGATCGTGCCGATTGCTTGGCATCCCACCAATCAAAATGCGGTTATTGTGGTGGACCTTGCCAAAAACCCTCAACCCCTGATCGATTTAAGCAGCGAAGAACTGCATCAACGTCTATATACCAAACGCGAAGAGTTGGCAGAAGATGAATTGCCAGTGCCCATCAAATTAGTGCATCTCAATAAATGCCCTATCCTTGCGCCGGCCAAAACATTAACGGCCGAAAATGCAGACCATATCGGGGTCGATAGAAACCTGTGCCTTGAACACTTAGCGCTCATCAAGCAGTACCCTGAGATCAGAGAAAAGCTGATTGGCCTCTACACAATTGAGCGAGAATATAAGCACAGTGACGATGTCGATACTCAACTCTACGACGGTTTCTTCTCTCCAGCCGACAAAGCGGCGATGGAGATCATTCGCCAAGCTGACCCAGTCAATCTCGCCGCATTAGACATTAGTTTTAGCGATAAGCGCATCGAACCCTTGCTGTTTCGCTACCGCGCTCGCCATTACCCATTGACATTAAGTGACGAAGAGCAAAGACGTTGGGCAACTCACTGTCGTGATTATTTCGAAAGCCACCTTGAAGAGTACATGCTCAATTTAGAGAACTTAGTTCACACCCACAGCAGTGACGAAAAGAAAATGGCTATTTTAAAATCCGTTTACCGTTATGTGGAAGACATCGCGAGTTAATGTACGAGGTTTTCGCGCTGTCAGGTTTCAAACCAACACGCTGCGATTCCATTTCCGAAAATAGTTTAGGCACAACAAGGCACCGACTTTTATTGTGAATACCATTGCAAAATATTTGGTCTCTATGGGGCTGATTTTCCTTTGCCTGATGGCAGGTATCAATCTTCAACATTGGCTTGGCATCACCATTCCGGGCAGTATTATCGGAATGCTAATTCTGTTTAGTTTATTGGCAAGTGGGCTCGTGCCTGTCGAATGGGTAAAACCCAGTGCCAGTCTTTTTATCCGTTATATGGTCATTTTATTTGTCCCTATCAGTGTCGGATTAATCGAGCATTTTGATTTATTGATGAGTAACGCCATACCGATTCTTGCTAGCGCGGTGGGCGGTACGCTGATCGTATTAGTTTGTCTGGGTTTAGGGCTGGATCGTTTTTTGAAAAAGGGGAATAAGTGATGTGGTTATTGCTCACGATTGCGGTCTTTTTCCTAACACGTTGGATCAGTAAAAAATGCAAAACGGCCATAATGAATCCGTTACTGCTCAGCCTTGTGATCATCATTCCTATCTTGCTATTTTTTAACATCCCTTATGCCAGTTACTATGCTGATAACCAGTGGCTGAGCTTTCTGTTGCAACCGGCCGTGGTGGCGCTGGCTTATCCTCTCTATGAACAACTGCCTCAGATCCGCTCAAATTGGCGCATCATTGCCCTCGCCTGCGGGGTGGGCAGTGCTATGTCAATGCTCACAGCCAGCTTAATTGCTGTTTATCTTCAAACGGATATACATTTAATCGCCAGCCTACTGGGTAAATCAGTTACCACACCGATTGCGATGGAAGTTTCCAGTAACCTCGGTGGGGAGCCAGCCATTGCCGCCGTTTTAGTGGTCATTGTAGGGCTGTTTGGCGCGATTCTCGCCTACCCTATCTATAACCTTCTCAACATTACGCATCCCATTGCTAAAGGCTTAACCATGGGCACCGTATCTCATGCGCTGGGCACAGCAACCTGCGCTGAAAAAGATCCACGTGACGCAGCATTTAGTTCACTTGCATTAGTCGTGTGCGGCGTAATCACATCGATACTTGCTCCAAGTTTTTTTGCTTTTTCAATGTGGTTGTCCACGCTATAGAGTGCCAACAGAAATCAAAGATACGTCTACTCATGGATTTTGATTGTAGACGTGTCTCACTCTAAGGCTGACTGTAATCGATTTCATGTGTGACCTCACTCTAAATGTGAAAACCAAAATTACGTTACATTGCATTATGTGACTTAAATCTCAGTAAAATTTCATTCTTCTCCTAGAATATTCGTCAATACATAGATAAGGACTCATTATGAAAAGCCGTATTGAACAGGCGCTAGCTGATACGCCAAAAACCGTTGCAGAATTTTTGTCGCCCATTCTGCTGTGCGATGATTTTGACGCAACCCTATCACCAGAACAGTTCAACCAACTGCTTTCTCTTTCTGGCTTAGACGATGCGGAATTGCGCGTTGCACTGCTGCCTTTTGCGGCCGCCTATGCTTATGTACCGCTTTCAAACTTTTACGTGGGAGCCATCGTCAGAGGTTTATCGGGCCGTTTGTACTTTGGCGCGAATATGGAGTTTTCCGGTGCACAATTAGGCCAAACCGTACACGCCGAGCAATGTGCCATCAGCCATGCGTGGATGAAAGGTGAACAAGGCGTTGCTGACATTACCATCAACTTCAGCCCTTGTGGGCACTGCCGTCAGTTTATGAATGAGCTTACGACCGCAGACTCGCTTGTCATTCAGCTACCACAGCGTGATGAGAAGTCACTGCAAGAGTACCTACCTGAATCATTTGGTCCTGCTGATTTAGGTGTTGATTCTGGTCTAATGGCAGACGCTAACCACGGCAAAACAACTAGCGAAGATGACCCACTCATTGGCTTAGCCCTTAATGGCCTAAACCACAGTTACGCACCCTATACCAACAATCTCAGTGGTGTTGCCCTGCAAGTTGAGAATGGTAAAACCTACGTCGGTGCGTATGCTGAAAATGCCGCATTCAACCCAAGCTTACCACCATTGCAAGTTGCTCTTGTTCAGTTAATGATGGATGGCCAACGCTTTGATAATATTGTCGCAGCCGCATTAGTTGAGATGTCTGATGGCAGTATTAGCCATTTAGCCGATACTCAAGCCACCTTGGAAGTAATTAACCCAGACATTCCTCTTTCCTATCTTGTGGTTTAGGCGCTCTAGTGAAAAATCCCCAACGCATGGGGATTTTTTCCTTTTGATGGTGCAGGTTTTACCGCATATCCTTTCCGCCCAACAAATTATCGAACACCTCTTGTTTACTCATCGGCTTGTAAAAATAGAAGCCTTGGATCTCATCAATATTCCAGACTTTGAGTTTGCGCAGTTGCGAAGCAGTTTCAACCCCTTCAGCCACGGTAGTTAAGCCTAGCTCTTGCGACATATTGATAATACTGCGCACCAAGGTTTTGGCTTTGTCATTGGATTCCAATGTGGAAATATAAGACTGGTCTAACTTCACTATATCTAATGGAAAATCACACAATGTACTAAACGAGGAATACCCCGTACCAAAATCATCAAGCGCCAACTGTATACCGAGTTTTTTTATCGCATCCATGCGTTTGATCGTCTCTTCTTCAGCCCCCAACAACATACTTTCCGTCAATTCGAGCACTAATTGTCCCGGTTCAATTTGATATTTTTCAATCAATACTGATAAGTACCCGACCAATTTTTTACTGTAGAAATGCGGGCTAGAAAGATTGACGTGAATACTTAGCCGTTTACCCAACGAAAATTGCGACCGCGTTTGCAGTTCGTTAATAAATTGGCAGGCTTGGCCTAGTATCTGCTCTCCCAATTCAATGATCACTTTACGTTGCTCAGCCAAAGGGATAAATACGGCTGGCGAAACCATACCAAGTTGAGGGTGTTCCCAGCGAGCTAGAGCTTCAAAGCCAATGATTTCAGCACTGTCTGCACGAACAATCGGCTGATAGTAAGCAATAATATGACCATCTTTCACGGCAGAGATAAGATCTCGATTGATCGCTAACGACTTCTGGGCATGAACAAACAATTCTTGTGTCACTGAAACAACCAGGCTGGCTCCAGCTTTCTCTGTTTGTTGAATGGCATAAAAACCACTTTGAACCAAAGTTTCAAAAGAATCGATCGGCAATTGTGAATCAATCACAGCGCCTTCCACACTCAAATCGAGTTCCAAGCCGCCAATGTCAGTCTTCCTCTTGTAACTATCGATAAGCTTAGTGCCTCTGTGAATCAAAAAAGAGGTTGCCCCGTTACCCAACTCACACACCATAAATTCATATTCACTAATTCGTCCCATTATGGACGTATTGAAACGGTTTCTAAGCGTAGCCGAAAAATGTTTAACGGCCATATCGTAAGCACTGTGTCCGTACACTTCTGAAATTTCTTTTAGTCTTTTAACCCGTAGGTAGAGCACGGAAAACCCACCACATTCAGTCGGATTGTCAATCAAAGGCTGCACTTGGCTCATCATCGTTGGACGATTAAGTAAACCTGAAACTGGGTCACAATGGGTAAGGTCGTAAATAAGCTGCTCTTGCTGCTTTTGCTCGCTGATATCAGTAATCGATAGCATGATAGAGCGATGCCCACGTTGTTCTATCAATGTAGCTTCGATAAGACACTCTAAACGCTGCTGACTCTTTGTAACAACATGTCCCTCAAATTCACGCATCCCTTGTTCTATATTTTGGTAGAGTAATTCACTGCTGCACACCACATCATTTTGTATAATACAAAACTCATCTAAAACCTTTCCAACCAACTCATCTCTAGAATAAGAAAGCATATCCAACAAGGCTTGGTTCACATCGACAATGAAGCGATCAACCACCAGCAACATTCCGAGATTTTGGCTTTGATAGAGTGCATCAAATTTCTGTAACGTCTCTTTAAGCCTATCTTCCGCCAAGGAGGATGAGGCAGCAAGTGAACGGACAAGTTCAGTAATTCGTTCAAACTCATCTTGTTTATCACTCGATTGTGAAGAGAATGCACTCTCTTCAATCAGCTGATTGATTCCACGCTCAAAATTCTCAAACCGTTTGGCTACCTTGCTGCGAAACAGAGCAAAAGTAGCCACGGCGACAAAGCCGGCCGCAATGATGATCGTCAAAATCAAATAATAAAAAGTTTCGTTCCCTTTTTGATAGTAAAGCCGCTGAGCACAGGTTTTTAGATAACCAATAGGTTGCCCTGTCATATCACTGAGTAAGGTGTAATGCGTGATATTATTTTGATCTCTTTCAATACCCTCTTGATTATGACTAACAGGTAAAATCACAGGAACATCGGTAACTACAATGTCATTTTTAGCGGTTAGTAGGTTCTGATACTGAGAAGGGAAACGACGGGTTAAGTGCTGTCCCCATAGCATCCACCCCACAACACCAGCCGTACCTTCACTGTTACGCACCGGAGTTAGGCTCACCACCCACACACTATTTTCCACACGGATGAGGCCAGAGCGGCTAGTTTTATCCTCATCAAGTGTGTGATGCATCTGAATTAAATGGTCGCTCACACCTTGTGAGCGTATCAACTGTTCCACTAACGAACAGTTTGTGCCAGGTTCAATATCCCGACATAAATATTCAACCAATTGCGAGGATTCGGTGATGAAAGCCAAAACGTCTAAACCTAAAGTATCGAGGGAATCAGGATACAAGTTGCGCTCAGCAAATTGAGTGTCGCCATTCAACAGCAACAGATAAGTTTCATCCCAATAAGCCCAATCATAAGAACGCTTTTCTTGCTGTACTAAAAGATCTTGAATGACCGACTGAGCTTGATTGCTATCTCGATGAATCTCAATTGATTCAAGCTCATTCAAACTATATAAAAAAAAATGGCGAGTAATAAATAAGCTGCTAAGAATGATCCCAACCAACCCGACAGAAAACAACAGAGCAGTTTTCGTGTGTAGAGTAATAAAACGCAAACGTAAGAAAGTTTTCATAGCCATAGGTATCTTTTTCTTAGTCAATCCCACATAAACTTTAGACTGAAATTACTTCATATTCTTAACGCAGTTTCTCGAATGCTGTTTACTGCACATTAATTGCTATTTCAGCCTTAATTTTGTACAGATATGAGTTCGTTTACTGCGTATTACACAAACCACTCTATCGACAGCACGAACAGAAAATCACTCGTCTCTCATCATAAAGGCAAACGTTTGCTTTTATTCTTAATTTTAGTATGATTTTGGCTGTTTTCGCTATTACCTATTGCTTGAATGTAAGGATTCACTATGTTTGGTACTGCTACACGTGAAAATGCCACCCGCGTTTTACTGCTTGGTTCCGGAGAATTGGGCAAAGAGGTGGCAATTGAATGCCAACGCCTTGGTTTAGAAGTGATTGCCTGTGATCGCTACGCCAACGCTCCAGCAATGCAGGTGGCGCATCGTAGCCACGTATTGGATATGCTCGATGGCGATGCGCTACAAGCCATTATCGAACTCGAAAAACCAGACTACGTGGTGCCAGAAATTGAAGCAATTGCCACTCACAAGCTGGTTGAACTGGAAGCGCAAGGCTTAAACGTTGTCCCCACGGCAACGGCCACTCAATTGACGATGAACCGTGAAGGCATTCGCCGTTTAGCCGCAGAAACTCTTGCCTTACCTACCTCTCCTTATCAGTTTGCTGATGACTATAATGATTTTGTACTGGCGATTGAGCATGTCGGTATGCCTTGCGTAGTTAAGCCGGTGATGAGTTCATCAGGTAAAGGCCAAAGTGTGATTAAGACGCAAGAGGATATTAGCCGCGCTTGGGCATACGCTCAAGAAGGTGGCCGCAGTGGAGCAGGGAGAGTGATCGTCGAAGGCTTTATCGATTTCGACTACGAAATTACTCTCTTGACGATTCGAGCAGTGGATGGTGTCCATTTCTGCGCTCCCATTGGCCATCGACAAGAGGAAGGGGATTATCGCGAATCATGGCAACCACAAGTGATGTCGGCTAACGCAATTAAAGCCGCTGAATATGTAGCAGAACAAGTGGTTAATGCACTCGGTGGTTACGGCTTATTTGGTGTTGAACTGTTTGTAAAAGGCGATAATGTTATCTTCAATGAAGTGTCCCCTCGCCCACATGATACGGGAATGGTCACCCTCATTTCGCAAGAGCTGTCTGAATTTGCGTTACACGTGCGCGCGTTCACGGGTATGCCAATCAACAGTATTACCCAATATGGGCCATCGGCATCTGCGGTTATTTTAGGTCAAGGCACCTCCACTAACCTTAGATTTGATGGAATAAATGAAGCACTGTCTATCCCACACACTCAACTTCGTCTGTTTGGTAAACCAGACATTGATGGACGCCGTCGACTTGGGGTTGCTCTGGCGAAAGATAAAGAACTCAAACAGGCTTTGCACAACGCAATTCAATGTGCCAAAAGCGTGCAAGTGATTCTGTAAAAACGCAAAGCGAGCCACTAGGCTCGCTTTCATTTTCTTCACCAACAATACTCGCTGCAGAGCCTTACTCTTTAATCAGTTCACTGACCGTGCCAACCACACTGTCCGCGGCTTTTCTCATTTCATCAATCAGCTTTTGCGTCTCTTCCAGTTTGCTGTTACATGCCGTGACTTGGCCTTGAATTGCCCCCATCATCGATGTCGAGCTGTTGGTCAGTTCGCTATTGAGCTTAACAATATTACCAATTTCATCGGTCGCTTTGGTGGTATTGGAGGCCAATGAGCGCACCTCATCAGCAACCACCGCAAAACCCCGGCCATACTCCCCGGCACGCGCAGCCTCGATAGCGGCATTGAGCGCCAGCAAATTAGTCTGTTCTGCTATGCCTGTAATGGTGGTTACAATTTTGGTGATTTGCTGCGACTGGTTGGCCAGTTGCGTCATCGATGTATTCGCCTTAGTGATCGCGTTATCAATCTCTTTAGCAATGGAGGCGGCTTCGGCTAGCGTTCCCGTCCCAAGTTGAGCAATATGTACCGTTTCTTGTGAGGTGTGATGCGCCACTTCTGCTGCATCTTTAATCGCCCGAGCTTGCAGTACTCGTTGCGTGACATCAGTTGCAAACTTAGTCACACCAATCACTTTATGCTTTTCGTTAAAGATGGGGTTATAAGTCGCTTCTAACCAAATTTCATCACCATGTTTTGTAAAACGTTTAAATAATCCCGTTTTAAAATGGCCGCTAGCAAGCGACGCCCAAAAATTCGGGTTCTTTCTATAAAACTCATCGTCACAGAATAGGCGATGTGGTTTACCAACGATTTCTTGTAATTTGTACCCAACACAGGACAGAAAGTTTGGATTCGCCTCCACAACTGTCCCATCGGGAGTGAAAGAAATCACAGCCATTGACTTATCGACAGCTTCAAATACGGCCACTTGCCTATCCAATTTCTCTTTTGCAGCAGTGACATCACTGGCAATCTTCACCACCTTAACCACTTTTCCTTGCTCATCTTTTACTGGGATGTACGTAGCTTCAATCCACACTTTATTATGGCTTTTAGTTAAACGGCAAAACGTACCCGCATGAGGTTTACCTTGCGCTAAATTTTGCCAAAGTTGACTATATTGAGGCGCATTAACAAATTCACTTTCACAGAACATTCGATGATGCTGGCCCACCACTTCCGATAATGAATAACCCAACACTTGTAAGAATGAGGAGCTGGCAGTCAGAATATGTCCTTGTGGATCAAACTCAATATAAGCCATCGTGCGTTTTATTGAATCAACCACCAGTTCATCACTGCTCTTTTTAGACTGTTGATTGCTGCTTGGCTTCCGACTAAACAAACCCATAGTTTTTCCTTAGTATTAGAGCGGCTGATATAGACGTAATGGCTTGCTCTCATCAAACGCCTAAAACCTACCTATTTATTGTTGTATAAGATGTATAAATAAACGATTTAAGCATAGTCTGTTACTTCTCAATTAACCACACGACTTCAGCAAAACGGCTTAATCCTCGTTGACTGATTTTAGGGTGATTTTCATCAGCATCGTCACGAAACAGACACGTCACTTTGCAGTCAGTGAATAACGACTCAACTTCATTTTTGGCGACACAGAATGGAGGGCCCATCATTTCACTTTGAACGTAATCCAGCGTCACAAGCAGCACCCTTCCGCCCTCTTTTAACAGTGAAAGCAAGCGAGTAACGTACTCCTTTCGCATTTCAGGGGGCAGCGCAACTAACGCCGCTCGGTCGTAGATAAGCTCAACCGCTTTTAGCGGCGCACTAAAGACATCTCCGGTATAAATCATCAGTTCATCAAACTGATACAGTTCATGCGCTCCATTTAAGCGAGTGACCGTTGGCGTATAAAAATGCTCGGCAAAAAAGGAACGAACGGCAATTTCACTCAGCTCTACACCCTGAACCTGTTCATGCTGGGAAGCGAGCCATATCAAATCTTCACTTTTTCCGCACAATGGTACAAATACACTTTCATTTCGTTGAGGTGAGAGTTGAGGCCAATATTCGATCAACAATGGGTTCACATCTTCTAAGTGAAATCCTATTTGGTTGGAGGCCCATTTCTTGTGCCAAAACTCGGGATCTTTCATTATCTTCGTACTCTACGATTAAAATCTACAGCCAGACAAAGTACATGCTACTGACTAATAAGTGAATCCCCCAACGGGTTAAACAAACAGCATAAAGACAGATAAAGATGTTCATATTTGGTTCATCCTCATTAGATACACTTGGTAACACATCAAATTGAACAGATAGCCTAGCGAGGCGTCTGAAGATAAGACCTGTGATAAAGCGCAAAATTATGGATTAATTGTTCCACGAGCTATTGAGTTGACTTTGTTCATCCCAAGATCTCATAGCAAGCGACTCTGGTTATCACGTGTTTAGGTCTATTTTGGTTTCACCTTTTACCTAGACTAAGTTAAGGAGAATGAATGAGCCTATTTTTACGTACTACGGCACTGATGCTTTTAGTACTAAGCAGAGCCCCTGCCTTTGCAGCCGTTCCGTTCAATTCAGAAAGTGATGCCAAAGTTGGTGAATCGAAAAATCAACTCTCATCTAAACTGTTCAAGCATAGTTTAAGCGGTTTATATGGCATCCAGTCCACCAACAACCAGCCTTTGCAACCCTACAACGATTTTGAAATTCTCTACAGTAAAGCTCACCAAGCTCAACGTGAACTTGAAACATTGTGCAGAAGTACTGCTTTACTGACATCAACAGAGGCTCACTTTTCTGGCGTGAAATCACGTGACCGAGCATTAAACAAAATAGAACATGAATTAGGTGGGCGAGCTGATAGGATCACAGATTTAGCCAGAACAACCCTGGTGGCAAATGATGTACCAAGCTTAGTCGAGGCTTATGAAGTATTAAGCCGAGAGGCCAGCATCGTAAAAGTAAAGAACCGCTTTAAATCGCCTGCGGCATCGGGATATCGTGATTTAAACTTACTGGTTCAACTTCCTAAAACCAATGTCATTGCAGAAGTACAATTGCACCTTAAAGCCATTGCCGATGTGAAAAATGGCCCCGAGCATCGTTTCTATGAACAGATCCAGAAGTTTGAACGTGTCGCCGCATTAGAGAAGCGAGCGTTACATGATATTGAAAAGGCGCAAATTAACCAGTTTCGTCGCCAATCTATCGAGCTCTACCAAAACGCCTGGCAGCCGTATATCACCACTCATATTCAAGCAGCCTAATACGTTCAGAACCCTTAACTCACCATAAACAGAGTAAAAATCCGCCTTCTTAGAAGGCGGCTTTGGTTTACAGCCCCCTGAAAGGGGGCATCCTCGCGCTGTTAGTTCATCT
>NZ_CAWMCN010000003.1:0-1321 GCF_963865925.1 Vibrio sp. ZOR0018
CGTCTTAAATGCTTTGTTATGCAAATTCAATAAGATAAACCAGAAGTTACACCAAATTTGATTAAGAAAACAATCAAAATGTTGGTTAAGTGAACCAAGAATCAGCCAAAGCCCGAACCGTGATAAGTAAGCCGCCAAAACAAAGCACACCTTTCAGCAACAAACCAAGCTTTTGAATCAGCAAAACTCAACGAGCAAAATATTCAGCAAGTACAAAATGATCGATTAACTTGTCCTTTCCACACTTTGCACCCGCTAAATTGACAACGCGCCAACGCTAAAACCAATTGAGGCAAACAAAGAAAATTGCCTGTTTTACGGTTTGAGTTAACCAAGAATTTGAGGGTAAAAATGCTCATTTGCCGACAGCACAAAACGAATAGCCGGAGAAATTCCAAAAGATTGAACCCCTAAATTTACCTGAGTTGCATAACGCCCGGTTAAGGGGCTGACAACGCAAAACACTGAACTCAAAATAATAACCGTAATCACAAAGACCGATTTGAACTAAAACCGCCACGCGTTGACAGTCCCTCTTGAACCGTTTGTTAAGTTTATTTTTGTGATACTTCAAGTTCTTCTAACTTGTCTTCTAACTCAGTTATCTTCTGATCGTAATCAGGTCCATCTTTGTTGTCACTTACACAAATCAAGGCTTGCAGTAAAAAATATAGAGAGAACATGACACTAATATCAGTAAATATAGCTATTCGACTACTAAGAATATAACCAACCAGTAAGCATACTATTGCTTTTATAACATTTGCTAGCGCTAAATAAATTAGACCTATTAAAGCAAATGTAATCAATGATGGATCACCATTCTTTAGCGCTTTACACCTCAATAATTGAGTATTTATATTGTGAATTTTCATCTTTCTGTCAAAAAAAGTTACTTTTTCAAGAACCACAGTTCCTGCACTTTTCAAGATCCATAAGACTACCGCAAATAGAGCAGAGCCCAAAGCTCCTTGCACGATTGGGGGTAGCTGGAGAACTTGATCCAACATAATTCATACCTCTTGATTAATTTTGAATAAACTTAACGCCCGGCTAAGGGGTTGACAACGCACCGCCGAACTCAAAAAACACACTGTAAACATTGAACTTCAATTTTGAACTAAAGCCGCCACGCGTTGGCAATCCCTCTTGAGCCGTTTGTTAGGCCAACCGATTGACACCGATACTTTCACAACCAAAGAACGAGCTTTTTTGTAAACTTGAAATAAACTAACCGATTCATTTATAAACCAAAATGCTAAATCAGCAAAGAAACAAAAAACTCAAATTGAGCGGTTTGGAAGAAAAGTGACGAGCGTAG
>NZ_CAWMCN010000004.1:0-943 GCF_963865925.1 Vibrio sp. ZOR0018
ATAACCTTCAGCATCCAAACGTCCGCCGAGCATGCTACGCTCGTCACTTTTCTTCCAAATCGCTCAATTTGAATTTTTTGGTTTCTTTGCTGATTTAGGGTTTTGGTTTATAAATGAATCGGTTAGTTTGTTTTAAGTTTGTAAAAGCCCTGTTCCTTGGTTTTGAAAGTATCGTTGTCAACCGGTTGGCCTAACAAACGGCTCAAGAGGGATTGCCAACGCGTGGCGGTTTTAGTGCAAAATTGAAGTTCAGCGTTTACAGTGTGTTTTTTGGGTTCGGCGGTGCGTTGTCAACCCCTTAGCCGGGCGTTATGTGTTGGATGAGTTTTTAGGGTTAACTCGACGATTTCATTGAGAATTCGTTCCGTGTTTTCGGCAAGTTAGCTTGGTCGAAATGGATTCTTGAAAGAGCTTTAATTGGTCACGTCCAAGGTTCTTGGATTGCCTCAATTAAGTTTTGGATCTGGTTTGCGTTGAGTTTCGCCAGTTCAAATCGCTTTAATTGAAATGTCTTTTTGACTGACTCTCTTGCTGAAGTTCAGCTCTGAAAATCTGGTGACGTAAAAGGTTTGGTTGTGGCTGAAAGGGCGTTTTCTTTGTTGTTGATTCTGCAAGTGGCTCTCTTTGGCTCAGATCGCTGTGAAATTTAGGGTTTGGTAAGCATTGATTTTTTATGTAACTTATTCTAATTCCTTTTATTTCTACGGTGGTTTACTTTGAATTCACGGTAAAATTCACATAACAAGCAATTCAAGTGGATTCTCAACGCGTGGCAGTTTTACTATGCGTTGAGTAAAGTGTTTTACGGTGCAATGCAGCGGCTTGGCCAGTGCGTTGTTCACCACTTAATTGGGCGTTATGCAACTCAGGTAAATTTAAGGGTTCAATCTTTTGGGATTTCTTCGGCCATTCGTTTGAGCTGTCGGCAAATAAGCATTTTCGC
>NZ_CAWMCN010000005.1:0-455 GCF_963865925.1 Vibrio sp. ZOR0018
ACTCAGGTAAATTTAAGGGTTCAATCTTTTGGGATTTCTTCGGCCATTCGTTTGAGCTGTCGGCAAATAAGCATTTTCGCCTTCAAATTTATGGTTAACTCAAACCGTAAAATAGGCAAAGTTCTTTGTTTGCCTCAATCGGTTTTAGCGCTGGCGTGTTGTCAGTTTAGTGGGCGCAAAGTGTGGAAAGGGCAAGTTATTCGATCATTTCACAATTGCTGAAAGTCTTGCTCGGTGAGTTTGTCTCATTCAAAAGCTTGGTTTGTTGCTGAAAGGTGGACTTTGTTTTCGCGGCTTATTTATCACGGCTCCTACTTGGGTTGATTCTTGAATCACTCAACCATTGCAATGGTGGCTTTTGGTCGTGTAAAGTCGGTTTATCTTATTGAATTTGCATAACAAACGGCTCAAGAGGGATTGCCAACGCTTGGCGACTTTAGTGCAAAATTGAAGTT
>NZ_CAWMCN010000006.1:0-2900 GCF_963865925.1 Vibrio sp. ZOR0018
TGGCGGGAGCAAACTTCATGATTATCGCACCTTACTGTTTTTATGTTCAGAGGTGTCGCACTTCGTACTTGAATCCAAGGCTCATAACAAAGCATTTAAGACGGATTCCCAACGTTCGGCATTTTTGGTTTACTTCAGTTTCAGTGTTTACGGCACAATGCTTTGAGTTCAGTGGTCTGCGTTGCTCACCACTTAATGCGGCGTTATGTTTAATCACGTAAAATCAGTTGGTTGCATCTCTTCTTTGCATTCTCGGCTTTCTAATTTTGGTCTTGTCGGCAAGTTAACCTCATTGGGCGCTGTTTTCTGGACTCCAATTCTTGGGCGCGAAAAATTCTGAGAGTTGCCTCATTAAAGCTCAGTGCATTTGTGAGTCGAATAAAGCGTCTTTGTTTCAAAGTTTCAACTCCAGTTTTCGGCTTCTCACGCTAAAACTCAAAATCATTAGAATCAAATTTATGAGTTAATTCAGCTTTTTAGCGTCTGGTTTTGGTTTTCAAAGTTAAGTCGAGTTAAGCTCTTGGTATCGTAAAACTTAACCGTTCGAGTCTTAAACATAACAAGGCGTTTAAGAGGGATTCATGCCGCGTGGCATTTTTGGTATGCGGTTGGTTTTTGTGGTGAAAGTGGTCTGCGGGAAGTTGGTTTAGGCGGCATTCACCCCTTAACGCGGCGTTATGTGGCAGGAGAGAATGTGACCCCAGTAGCTGTTCTTGTTCATGTTTCTGATGTGAAATCTGGTCTTGCGTGGTATCAAAAAGCTTTCCCCGAAGCGGTTCTGGTATGTCACCCAGAGTTCGATTTTACAGTGCTTGATTTAAATGGTTTCTCGCTTGAAATAGTGCAAGCAGATGAGAAAGTCGATTCTGGTAAAAAAGGGACTGTTGTCTATTGGTCAGTCGCTAATTTAGTCGAAGCCTTGGCTCATTTCGAAGCTCTTGGCGCAAGGTTATATCGTGGACCGATGGAAATCGAAAATGGGTTGTCGATATGCCAAGTTGAAGACCCATTTGGTAACCTAATTGGCTTACGTGGAATAGCCACATAACAAACGGCTCAAGAGGGATTGCCAACGCGTGGCGACTTTAGTGCAAAATTGAAATTCAGGGTTTACAGTGTGTTTTTTGAGTTCGGTGGTGCGTCGTCAACCCCTTAGCCGGGCGTTATGCCTGTTAATGGACAAGGAGAGTTAAATGAAGATTTTAAAGGCTTCAATCTCTGAATTAGATCAGATTGTGAGTTTATTTGATGATTATCGTCAGTTTTATGGGCAAAAATCGGATATTGATGCCGCTAGAGAATTTTTGAGAAATCGGTTCGCTAATAATGAATCTGTGATTTTTTTAGCTATGACCGAAAGCAATGAAGCTCTTGGTTTTGTGCAACTTTACCCATCATTCTCATCTGTCGCAATGAAACCGATGTGGTATCTCAATGATCTATTCGTTTCTGATGGATCCCGAAACCAAGGAGTTGCGAGAGCATTGCTCCAAAAAGTGAAATGTTTTGCGAAAGAAACGAACGCGTTAACCGTTAAATTAGCGACTTCAGCAACTAACGACAAAGCAAAATCACTCTATGAATCTGAAGGTTATGATAAGGTTGTTGCTTTTGAACACTACACCCAAAAGGTAAAACAGGCATAACAAACGCTTCAAGAGGGACAGCCAACGCGCGGCATTTTTACTATGCGTTGGTTTTGGTGATTACGGTGTTATGCGGAAAGTTGGTAGTAGCGTTGGCTGCCCCTTAAGCGGGCGTTAGCAAATTTATTCGACATCTAACTCGCATGGAGGAAAAGTAAGTGGAAATAGATAGAGATTCGATCATTGAATCACATAGGCTGGCAAGCCCGGGTCTTCGTTATCTAGGGCAAATCATTGATGGTGCAATAAGTGCCACAATATTCATTTTCTTTCTTTGGCTCAGTACTTTAATTGGTTTATCCCAAGCTTCATCAAGCTTAATAGCATTTTCGGCGGCTGCTTTATATTTTCTACTTTCTGACGGTTTACCTAAAGGGCAAAGTCTCGGTAAGAAACTACTAGGGATCTCAGTTATAGATTCGGTTACAGGAAAAAGTTGTAGTTTCCCTCAGTCATTTTTTCGTAACCTTCTGACACCAATAATTGGTATGATCGACGCGGTCTTTATTCTTGGCAAAAGAAGACAGAGGTTAGGTGACAAGCTGGCAAAAACAATCGTTGTAGTAAATTAGCTAACAAACGCTTCAAGAGGGACAGCCAACGCGCGGCATTTTTACTATGCGTTGGTTTCGGTGATTACGGTGTCATGCGGTAAGTTGGTAGTAGCGTTGTCTGCCCCTTAAGCGGGCGTTATGTGGCAGGAGAGAAAATATGACCCCAGCAGCAGTTCTTATTCATGTCCCTAATGTAGAACAGGGGTTAAGTTGGTATCAAAAAGCCTTTTCTGACGCGAAGCCTATTTATCACTCAGATTTTGATTTTACAGTGTTAGACCTTAATGGCTTTTCTATTGAAATAGTGCAAGCTGATGAAAAGGTGGGCTCTGGTAAAAATGGTACTGTTCTTTATTGGTCGGTAAACGATTTATCCAAGTCATTAGCATGCTTTGAGGCTCTTGGCGCAAAGCTATACAGAGGCCCAATGGAAATAGAAAATGGGCTTTCAATGTGTCAAGTAGAAGACCCATTTGGTAACTTAATTGGCTTACGAGGCAAAGCCACATAACAAACGCTTCAAGAGGGACAGCCAACGCGTGGCATTTTCACTATGCGTTGGTTTTTGTGGTTACGATGTTATGCGGAAGCTTGGTAGTAGCGTTGGCTGCCCCTTAAGCGGGCGTTAGGCAAAGTGAGTTTTTATCAGCTAAATCGAGTTGGAATTGAACGGTAAATTCCATGTTTTCTGGCTTAAGTT
>NZ_CAWMCN010000007.1:0-5818 GCF_963865925.1 Vibrio sp. ZOR0018
CAAAATTGAAGTTCAATGTTTACAGTGTGTTTTTTGAGTTCGGCGGTGCGTTGTCAACCCCTTAGCCGGGCGTTAGGCAAGGTGAGTTTTTATCAGCTAAATCGAGTTGAAATTGAGCGGTAAATTCCATGTTTTCTGGCTTAAGTTAAGCAATAAATAGTCATCACATATTTGTTGTTTCTTGATCGCGTTGGGTTGTTTGTCGTTGTGAATTTAGCGGCAAAATAACCTTCAGCATCCAAACGTCCGCCGAGTATGCTACGCTCGTCACTTTTCTTCCAAATCGCTCAATTTGAGTTTTTTTGTTTCTTTGCTGATTCAGCATTTTGGTTTATAAATGAACGGTTTAGTTTGTTTCAAGTTTACAAAAAAGCTTGTTCTTGGGTTGTGAAAGTGTCGGTGTCAATTGGTTTGCCTAACAAACGGCTCAAGAGGGATTGTCAACGCGTGGCGGCTTTAGTTCAAAATTGAAGTTCAGTGTTTACAGTGGTTTTTTGAGTTCGGTGGTGCGTTGTCAACCCCTTAGCCGGGCGTTATATTCTCCCTCGTCCCATAATCTTTCCGTACGAATTGAATATGCTTTAAGTTTGGCCTATAATCAGCTCAGCTGACGGGATGTATCCGTACGCAGGAGGGGTTATGGCAACGGCACGTTTAGATATCCGCCTTGATGAAGAGATCAAGGCAAAAGCCGAAAAGGCATCGGCTTTACTTGGCTTAAAAAGTCTCACTGAATATGTGGTGAGACTTATGGACGAAGATGCGACTCATGTTATTGAGGAGCATGAAAGTATTATGGTTAAAGACAGTGTTTTTGACGAGTTTATGGCTGCGTGTAATAAAGTAAAAGCACCGAATCAAGCTTTGCTTGAAGCTGTTAAATTTACAGAGAAGAGCGGTATCAAGTGAGTTGGGGCAGAGAGTTTGTAGAACTTAGTAAATCAAAGCATGACCGCGACTCATTTGACTGTGGTGAGCAAGAGCTAAACACATTTATCAAAACTCAAGCTGCAAAGCACATGCAAGCAGGTATTAGCCGAACAATGGTTTTACCTAGTGGTCAACCGCTGTTAAATCAAAAATTCGCTATTTGTGCCTTTTATAGTGTTGCACCGAGCTCAATCAGCCGAGAAACATTACCGACACAATTAGCAAAGAAACTACCGAGATATCCAATCCCTGTTTTTCTGTTGGCTCAATTAGCTGTGCACAAAGAATTTCACGGTTCTGGACTTGGAAAGGTCAGTCTAATTCGTGCGCTGAAGTACTTGTGGGAAGTGAATCATCACATGAGGGCATACGCAATAGTTGTGGATTGTCTGACAGATTCCGCTCAAGCGTTCTATACGAAGTTCGGCTTTGAAGTATTGTGCGAACATAATGAGCGTATTCGTATGTACTTACCGATGAAAACGGTAGAACAGCTTTTTAATCAATAGGCTACGAATATAACAAACGCTTCAAGAGGGACAGCCAACGCGCGGCATTTTTATTATGCGTTGGTTTTTGTGATTACAGTGTTATGCGGTAAGTTGGTAGTAGCGTTGTCTGCCCCTTAAGCGGGCGTTAGTTTACCAATCAAAATTGCACCCTAACTCAATACGCTAGGGTGTGATAATTATCGCAGATGGTTTTGTGGCAATTGCGATTGTCCAAGGACTGCAACGACCAAAATAAAACGGTCTTCCTTGGTAAAGTAAGCCGTATGCTTGCCTATAGGGAAGTAAAAACCATTTTGATATAAATCGTTGCAGCTTCTGCCTACAGCCGGGTTGTCAGCGAGCATCTGAAACCCAGTAAGAAGAGTGTCTTTGTATGCGTTCCACTGCATCTCGGAAAAGTTTGTAACGGTATAATTTTTGATTTTATGTAAATGAGCCTGTGCTAATTTACTCAGTTTATATTTACTCTTGTGCATACTTTACTTACAACGCGTTTAGGAAGTTTTCACCGTCAACGATATTGCCTTGGGCTAAGTCTGCTTTTGCGGACTCAAAACAATGTTTTATGTAATCGGCTTTCATGACTTCAAGTTCTTCATAGTCTCTAATCGACATCACAACAACGGCATCTTTATTGTTTTTACTAATTTTAACTGGCTCACGTTGAGCGTTTAGAAGCAGTTCACCGAAATTACGTTTGGCATCATTTGCTGTTAATGTGTACATGGTTAAGCTCCAAGTCTGTAAGTGCAGTAATATTATAGGGTATCGAGCTAAATGTGCAATTTAATTAAATCGCGCGATTGGTGTGAAAAGTAAACTAACAAAGCATTTAAGATGGATTCGCAACGCTTGGCGGTTTTAGTGTAAATTCAGTTTTTCCGTTTTAAGTGGTTTGTCGCGGCATAGGTGTTTAGCGTTGCTCACCACTTAATGCGGCGTTAGTTTTTTCAGGTCAAATCAATACAAACGTAGTTGGTCGATAAAATGAAAAATAAAAATGGTTATGTAAGTGTTAGTGGCTCCGAGATTTATTACGAGCTTTCAGGTAATCATGACGGCAAGCCATTATTGATGCTTCATGGCGGTCTTGGTTCGTTGAATGAGTTAAGTTCAATTCATAAATATGTTGCTGCTGACTATCAATTGATAAGTATAGATTTCCGTGGTCACGGAAAGTCCCTTTTAGGCAATCGTCCACTTAATTACATGCAATATCAACAAGACGTTCAGCATGCTCTTAGCTATTTGGGTATTGAGAAATATTCGATTTTTGGTTTTAGTGACGGTGGTATCGTAGGTTATCGTTTAGCAATACAAGAACCGGAGAGAGTATCTTGTTTGGTGACACTGGGTTCGCAGTGGCGATTAGAGGCAGATGATCCATCAGTTGAATTACTAAGTGGTTTGACGGCTGAATTTTGGGCATCAAGGTTTGCCGATGATGTTGCTTTATATGAGGCGTCAAATCCTAAACCGGATTTTCCTAAACTCGTAGACGCTGTAAAAGCAGTCTGGCTTGACACAACAGAATCTGGCTACCCACATGAGTTAGTTGAAAAAATCCGTTGCCCGACATTAGTAATGCGAGGTGATAATGACTTCTTGTTTTCGTTGGATGAGGCAGCGGCTTTAAAGTCGAAAATTGTAGGTTGTAGTTTTGCCAATATTCCATTGACAGCACATTCGTCGCATCAAGAATCACCGGAATTGGTGGGTGAAATGTTAGAGCAGTTCTTGTTGCAACACAAAAACTAACAAACGGCTCAAGAGGGATTGCCAACGCGTGGCGGCTTTAGTTCAAAATTGAAGTTCAGTGTTTACAGTGTGTTTTTTGAGTTCGGCAGTGCGTTGTCAACCCCTTAGCCGGGCGTTAGGCACAGGGTGGAAAATTGGAACTACAACAGTTAAATCAGCGCCATCTAAAATGCTTGCTCGACCATGTTGAACTTGACTCAGAATTGACGTTTTGTGAAGGGGCTGTGCCACCAAAGCATGTTCTGCTCCGTTCTTATGAGCAGCTCCAAAACTCAAAAGCTGAAATTTGGTCATTACCCTACATGATGTCAGTGGACAATAATGTCGTTGGTTTCTGTGGCTTCAAAGATGAACCTCAAGATGGTGAAGTTGAAATTGGATACAATGTTTCGCCTTATAAACAAGGTCGAGGATTTGCAAAATTGGCAGTCAATCAACTTTGTCAGTTAGCGTTTAATGTGGATTCAATTGAAAGTGTTGTGGCTTTGATTTCATCGGCGAACCTCACTTCGTTGAATGTCGTACGAGCCAACAACTTTGTTTTCATTGGTTTTGTGGTTGATAGCGACAATGAAAAATTGGAAAAATGGGTGCTAAAGCGGGCATCCTGTGCCTAACAAACGCCTCAAGAGGGACTGTCAACGCGCGGCGTTTCCAGTCCCATTGAGCCGCGGTGGTTGCAGTTGTTGTGTTTGAGTTTAGTGGTGATGCGTTGTCAGCCCCTTAGGCGGGCGTTATGCCTCTCGAAAGGTAAATATGTATGAAGTTTGATTTCCGCTTGGGAACGATAGATGAAGTTTTAGAGGTTGATGCTCAAATACCTGAATTTGATGGTAGAACAACAGCAAGTAAATTAATGGCTAAATTAACGGGTAAAACGCACTTAATTCTAATCGCAAGCCACAATGAAAAGCCAATGGCATACAAAATTGGTTATGAGATTTCTAATACTGAGTTTTATAGCTGGCTTGGCGGAGTTGATCCAAATTATAGAAAACAAGGTGTTGCCACCAAGCTACGAGAGCAACAAGAATTATGGGCCCTTAATCACGGTTATAGTGCCATTAGTGTAAAATCGATGAACCAGTATCAAGCGATGTTGCAGTTGCTTATTTCTAGTGGTTATCAAATATCAGGTTACGAAGATAATGGTTGCACTGCTACTAGTAAAATTAAGTTTATCAAACAGTTAAACCAATAGGCATAACAAACGCTTTAAGAGGGACAGCTAACGCCTGGCATTTTTACTATGCGTTGGTTTTTGTGATTACGGTGTTATGCGGAAGCTTAGTAGTAGCGTTGGCTGCCCCTTAAGCGGGCGTTAGCTGAGGTTAAGAAAAATCATAAAATTCCGTGTTCATTTTTTCTTAGTCTGAGGCTCTAGCTTCACACCTGAAAGTCAGCACTTCTCCGCGTATCTCGCCAGTGGCACTGTTCGTAGAGTGTTTGAACTAACCGAAGTCTTCTTACGGGAAGTGGTGTGTTTGTTTATTTTTTTGGTGTGGCTTCTTTGGTTTTGAGGCTCTTTCGCGCTTAAATGGATTTAGTGCACTTGGTTGTTGGCTTCTTCGAAAGAATTCTTTGTAAATTTAAGTCTTAGAAGCTCGTCAGTTTTCCTGCTATTTCTTCTTTGCCAAGTACGTTTTGTGGATTAGGTTTTAGTTTCTAAGTTGTCCCTTTTACTTTGTCGCTTGAAAGCAATAATGTTTTTTAAATTAGGCCGTTGGGTAGTAAATCTCCGGCTAAAGTGCGGCAGCTAACAAACGCTTCAAGAGGGACAGCCAACGCACGGCATTTTTACTAGTCGTTGATTTTTGTGGTTACAGTGTTATGCGGAAAGTTAGTAGTAGCGTTGTCTGCCCCTTAAGCGGGCGTTATGTGAATGGAGTCAACCTTGAAAATATCAGTTGTCAAAAGTGGTCAGATTGGGGCTTACGAAGCTGAACTTAATGCTCATCTAAACTCCGTTTTTGGCCAAGATTCCATGTTCATTTTCAATCGTGAGTTCGTCTGTGCAATTCTCATTGAAGACGATAATCAGATTATCGCTACTGGTTTTGCTTATAGTCGCTTAATGAAGCAGGGCTCAATAAGCTTCAAAGGGGGCATAATTGGTGGTATTGCCATTACACCAAGTAAGCGTGGTTTGGGCTTAGCTAAAGTCATCGTGAAAGAACTCGATCGATGCTTAGTGTCTTTTGGGGTAACTCATTCTTTTCTCTTCGCTTATGAGCCAGATGTTTATCGAAGCTCAGGGTATTCGGAGTTAGTTTTGCCTATCCATTACTTCGACGTGGAGCGGAAAAATTGGAATCAGTTTGTCTACCGTGGAGGTATGGTTAAGTCTTACAATGGCAGTCATGCTTTAAGCGATCAAGTCATTGAATTTAATGGTTGTGTGTATTGAGCGCGCTGGAAAAATTCACATAACAAACGCTTCAAGAGGGACAGCCAACGCGCGGCAGTTTTACTATGCGTTGGTTTTTGTGATTACGGTGTTATGCGGTAAGTTGGTAGTAGTGTTGGCTGCCCCTTAAGCGGGCGTTAGGCAAGGTGAGTTTTTATCAGCTAAATCGAGTTTGAATTGAACGGTAAATTCCATGTTTTGTGGCTTAATT
>NZ_CAWMCN010000008.1:0-406 GCF_963865925.1 Vibrio sp. ZOR0018
GATAAACTAGCAGCGCAGGGATGCCCCCTTATAGGGGGCTATAAACCAAAGCCGCCTTCTAAGAAGGCGGATTTTTACTTGAAAATCACTCTCATTGGTTCTTTTGTGAGCTGTTGGTTCGTTTTTATGAGAAAGTTTCATTTTAAGACTTGTGTCCTTCTCTAAACTACCTATAATGCGCCTCGTTGTCAGGGCAGTGCTAGTTACTTCTGCTGATAACAGATGGACACTTGTTTAAAAGAAATAATCGATAAAGTGTTTGACACTTAAGGTTATATCGCTAGAATGTTAGTCCGCTTTGAATGCTTTTAGGTAAGCATCCAAGCAAGCTCTTTAACAATATAAACCTATCAATCTGTGTGGGCACTCGTTGATGATAATCAAAAAAGATTTATCAATGAACTGA
>NZ_CAWMCN010000009.1:0-3231 GCF_963865925.1 Vibrio sp. ZOR0018
ACTATGCGTTGGTTTTTGTGATTACGGTGTTATGCGGTAAGTTGGTAGTAGCGTTGTCTGCCCCTTAAGCGGGCGTTATGCAACTCAGGCAAATTTAGGGGTTCAATCTTTTGGGATTTCTCCGGCTATTCGTTTTGTGTTGTCGGCAAATGGGCTTTTTTACCTTCAAACTCTTGGCTAACTCAAACCGTAAAACAAGCAAGGTTCTTGGTTTGCCTCAATCAGTTTTAGTGCTGGTTTGTTGTCAATTTAGCGTGCGCAAAGTGTGGAAAGAGCAAGTTATTCGATCATTTCGTACTTGCTGAAAGTCTTGCTCGGTGAGTTTGTCTAATTCAAAAGCTTGGTTTGTTGTTGAAAGGTGGACTTTGTTTTGGCGGCTAATTTATCACAGTTCTTGCTTGGGTTGGTTCTTGAATCACTCAACCATTGCAATCGTGGCTTTTGATCGAGTAAAGTCAGATTATCTTATTGAATTTGCATAACAAACGGCTCAAGAGGGATTGCCAACGCGTGGCGACTTTAGCGTAAAATTGAAGTTCAGTGTTTACGGTGTGTTTTTTGAGTTCGGCGGTGCGTTGTCAACCCCTTAGCCGGGCGTTATACGCCAATCATAAATTACCACATAAAAAGGACTTAACGTGGAAGAAATCAAAGGAATAATCGACTTTATGGTTGAAGTCGAGAAACTTAAGTCTGTAGAAAGACAGACAAAACCCGTAGGGTTAGATCGATACGAAAACTCGGCTGAACATAGTTGGCACGTATGTTTGAGTGCTCTGATGCTTAAAGACTTCGCTAACGAAGAAATTGATATTGTTCGTGTTATGAAGATGCTTCTTATCCATGACCTTGGTGAAATCGAGGCTGGTGATACGGTTATTTATTCAAGCGAAACTGAAGAAAATAAACAACTGGAACGGGTTGGCATACAGAAGTTATTTCAGCTTTTACCTGAATCAAGCCGAGACGAATATTGTCGTCTTTGGAATGAATTTGAAGAAGGTATAAGCCCAGATGCTAGTTTTGCTAAAGCAATCGATCGGGTTCCCCCTTTGCTGCACAACATTCATGGTGAAGGTCATAGTTGGAAAAAGCATAACATAACCAAAGAAAAGGTTTTTGCATTCAATGGGGATCGTATTTCAAAGGGTAGTCATGTTCTTTGGAAAGAAGTCGAATCACGTCTTAATGAAGCAGTAAAAGTTGGTGTGCTGAAATAGGCGTATAACAAACAATTTAAGAGGGATTTACAACGCTTGGCGTTTTTGCTTCTACTTCAAATTTAGTGTTTATGGCACAATGCTTTAGGTTTGAGTGGTAGCGTTGCTCACCCCTTAATTGGGCGTTATATTCAGTTACGAACCTCAGCAAGAGTAATTTCTATGGAATATGTTTCAAATGAAGGTTTTTGGGCAATTTTAGGAGCCGTGATAGGTGCCTTTCTTGGTGCTTTCCTCGGACTTATGATCTCTGCTTTTCTTGATTACAAAAGGTACCTTACCCTCGAGCGTAGCTTATATCAGGAAGCTGATTTCATCTCATCTATGATGAGTTCATTTTTTATATCTGTAATCAAAAATTATAATAGTGAACAAGTAAATCTCTATAATGGTGAGAGATTGATTGGCCCAAGGGAAATAAATTTTGATGCTTTTTATACATTGCACTTGGAGCTATATAAAACAAAGTCAATCCCTAATGAACACCATAGAAGATTAATCCATAATATTTCTTATCAATGGGATAGAGTCTTATCTTTAGATTTGAAACGTATTACTAAACTTGATGATAAACCCGTTTATTATATTAACAAAAGTAAGAGTATAGAAATAATAAATATTCTGGTTAACTCTCTTTATAATATGGATATGTTTGTGAAAAGAAAGTCAAGGTTTAAGTTTGATGACAAAAGAAATTTCAAATTTCAGGCTCGCGCTGTATTTAATAAATACAATGTAAATGATAGTGAGTTAATTGATTTAATAAGTGATGAAATTGAGAATTGGTAAATTGAATATAACAAACGCTTCAAGAGGGACTTCCAACGCGTGGCATTTTTATTATGCGTTGACTTTGGTGGTTTCAGTGTTATGCGGAAACTTGGTAGTAGCGTTGTCAGCCCCTTAAGCGGGCGTTAGCAATATAGGAGTTTATATGAAAAAGTTGAGTGTTGTTCTGCTCTTATTGGTTTCAGTTTGTGTAAGAGCAAATGATGATATTCCAGAAATGAATGATAAAAATGGGTATGTTGAGCCCTTTCAAATGTTTGACGATGTGTATTATGTCGGTGATAAATGGGTTTCTTCTTACGCTGTCGAGACAAATACAGGGCTAGTTATTATTGATACGCTAGACTTCCCTTATTCTAAATGGATACCGATTAATCTTAAAAAGTTAGGGTTAGAGAAAAAGCCAGTTACACATATTTTAGCTACTCACGGGCATTCTGATCATGTTGGTGGGGCACAATACCTTCAGGCGAAGTATGGCTCTATAGTTGTGATGACCTCAAAAGGTCATGAGCTAGCGAAAAAACAAGCAGAGAAGAGTGAGGGAGCCAATAAATTTTTGCCGCCTAATGTAGACTTTATTGTTAAAGATGGAATGACTCTCGAAATCGGAGGGAAGCCGTTTAAATTTTATATTACACCAGGTCATACCGAGGGTGACTTTTCGCTGGATTTTATGGTGCAAGATAGCGGTGCACTATATCGTGCGTTTGTCGTCGGTGGGCATAGTTTGAGTGCCAAAAATCCAGAGTTAGCGAATCAATTTTTCAAAAGTATGGATAGAATCAGAGAGATTGCCCTAAAACCTCCTGTTGTAACTGTTAACCTAGCAAATCACCCACATAAAAATGATTTGTTCGCTAATCGTGATAAACGAAAAAACGGTGCAGAAATCAATCCATTTATAAGCAAGTCCAGCTTTTTTACATTTTTAGAGCAGCAGGAAAAATTAGCGAAAGAAAAATTAGTCAAGTAGCGAAATCGGTTAAACCCGAACATTAAATAAAATCACTGAAACGGGAAATATTGCTAACAAACAATTTAAGAGTGATTCAGCACGCTTGGCATTTTTGGTTTGAGTTAAGTTTAGTGATTACGGTGGTCTATTAAGTGTCGTGGTCGCGTGCTTCACACCTTAATTGGGCGTTATGCAACTCAGGTAAATTTAGGGACTCAATCTTTTGGGATTTCTCCGGCCATTCGTTTTGTGTTGTCGGCAAAT
>NZ_CAWMCN010000010.1:0-4080 GCF_963865925.1 Vibrio sp. ZOR0018
AAAGACTTGGGTATAGGACACCAACGGAGTATATTCATGCGCATCTGTAAAAAGTGTCGCACTTCAAACTTGATACTAAGAGCGCACTTGATAAGTTGCACTTACTTATTTTGAAAGCCTAAACGCCCTTTGAAGAAAACTCCAGTGACAATTAAAACTGCTCCAAGAAACTGCGCCCCAACTTGTTCAAAGCCGAAACTATAGACCTCAATGAACAACCCAAACAGCATCTGTCCAGCAACAACTAATACTATTGAATTTGTTGACCCAAGCCTAACCATAACAAAACTATTCACTGCTACGTACAGCGCACCAATAACTCCCCCAACATATAAAGTTAGGTCTTGAGGTAATGCGTTTACTGGCTCAGTTACAAATATAAACAATAAGGACAACGAAACAAATCCTACAGCATGATTCACGAATGAAGCATGAAAAGCTCCATTACGCACACTAAGCTGACCATTCAAAACTCGACTTAAAGTGATACAAAATCCGTTAAGAAGACCTAGTAATATAAATTCCATTACATCTCTACCTTACCGTAAATTATTAAAATTGACCCGATTGCGACAAATAATGAAGGCAACAAGTTGGCTATAGTGACCTTAGTTTTGGGTTGGTTTAACAAACCATAATGTTCAAGAATTAATGAGAGAAGAAATTGCCCAATGAGCGCCAACGCTAAAGTTCCTGTCAGCCCGATATAACTCTGTACTGTCATTGATGCAAAAACTACTGTTAAAGCACCTGGAATACCTCCAAGCCAATACTGTTTCTTGATTTCCGGTCGGTTTGCGCGAGCGTGATTTTTTTTGAATACAGAATAAAGAAGCCACGCTGTAATGCCACCAACCCCATGAGCAATCCAAGATGCTTGAAATGCAGAGGTAGTACCTGCTAATTCGGCGTTAACACTGATCATTAACGCAAGTAATAGACCACTAAAAATAGCTACTATAGCTAAACCACTTTGTCTTAACATAAATTTTCCTCTTCTGATGAGGGCATTATAATTAACAACAAATTGATGCATAATAGCTAAATTATCACAACTAAGTTGAGCAAAACTCACCAATGAAAGATATTTTTCCCGCAATCCCAATATTTGTAGCAGTTGTAGAAGCGGGCTCATTCTCATTAGCAGCTGAGCGCCTTGGAATGACAAAGTCAGCCGTGAGCAAGCGTATATCTAGTTTAGAGGATAACCTTGGTACAAGGTTATTCCATCGAAGTACTCGAAAGTTGACACTAACGGAGTCAGGTGAAGAGTTTTCAGATTACGCTCGTAATTCTGTATACATAGCTCAGCAAGGGATTACCGCAGCGACATTAAATCAAGGCAACCCTAAAGGCACATTAAAAATTAATGCCCCAATGACATTTTCCAGATTACACCTAGCCCCTCACCTAAAAGAGTTCCTAGATCTGTACCCTGACATAAAAGTCATTTTAAGTATGGATGATCAAGTTGTTGATATGATCGCTGGTGCTTACGATGTCGGAATTCGGATCGGAGAATTAAAAGATTCAAGCCTAATTGCTCGGAAACTCGCTAAGTGCAACAGTGTTGTATGTGCATCCCCTGAGTATTTGCAACAAGCTGGTACTCCCAATACTCCACACGACTTGAAAGATCACAATTGTATTTATTACAGCTTGTTTCAAGCTGGTGTTGAATGGACATTTTTTAAAGCAGATGAAAAGCTCAAGGTTGAACCTACTGGAAATTTCATAGTAAATAATAGTGATGCTATATCTGAGATGCTTTTACAAGGACTAGGAATCTGTCAAATGCCAACATTTATTGTGCAGAGATACCTCAATACAGGTCAGTTAGTTCAAGTATTGGCTAACTATGACTTACCAGACCACAGCATTTTTGCTGTGTATCCAGAAAGGCGACACATGCCAGAAAAAGTAAAAGTATTCATCGATTTTATTGAGGAGAAACTACACTCCATTTACTGGGAGGTTGATGATGGTAAAAGCTCATAACGCCCGGCTAAGGGGTTGACAACGCACCGCCAGACTCAAAAAACACACCGTAAACCCTGAACTTCAATTTTGCGCTAAAGTCGCCACGCGTTGGCAATCCCTCTTGAGCCGTTTGTTATGCAAATTCAATAAGATAAATCGACTTTACACGACCAAAAACCACAATTGCAATGGTTTAGTGATTCAAGAATCAACCCAAGCAAGAGCCGTGATAAATTAGCTGCCAAAACAAAGTCCACCGTTCAACAACAAACCAAGCTTTTGAATGAGACAAACTCAACAAGCAAGACTTTCAGCAAGTGCAAAATGCTCGATTAACTTGCCCTTTCCACACTTTGCACCCGCAAGATTCACAACGCGCCAACGTTAAAACTGATTGAGGCAAACAAAGAACCTTGTCTGTTTTACGGCTTGAGTGAACCACGAATTTTAAGGTCAAAAAGCTCATTTGCCGACAACACAAAACGAATAGCCGGAGAAATCCCAAAAGATTGAACTCCTAAATTTACCTGAGTTGCATAACGCCCGGCTAAGGGGTTGACAACGCACCACCGAACTCAAAAAACACACTGTAAACACTAGACTTCAATTTTGTACTAAAGCCGCCACGCGTTGACAATCCCTCTTGAGCCGTTTGTTAGGCTTTTTGCGAGCTAAGAGTAATTGGCAGTTTCTTAACTCCGTACTCCCTGTTTGCCCACGCATAAAACTTTCTCCTGCCACTGAATTTTACACTTAGCATTTCAGCGTGAGAAATTGCGCGAAACAACATCATATAAGCGTTACCCTGACGATCAAAATGTAATTCTAGCGGGTCACCTTTATCATGGTGCTTCACTGTATTCTTAGCCCTATTTGTAACTTTCTTAACCTCACCCTTTGATAGATGTGGTGTATCGTAATAAGTTCTGAGCATTACATTAAAACGCCAGTCATTATCTAATGCCGAATAACCTTGTGTTTCTAATAACATGCCACAAAATATTTCATCAGCAGCGCCAAGTAACGTCAGTGCCGAAACGTAACGGCCTCTAAAGTAAAGGTCTATACCATCTTCGAGTTGCTCTTTAGCTAAGTTTATTTTCTTCGACTTTGCTGCCATTTTATTCCTAAAGCCTAACGCCCGGCTAAGGGGTTGACAACGCATAGCCGAACTCAAAAAACACACTGTAAACACTGAACTGCAATTTTGAACTAAAGTCGCCAAGCGTTGGCAATCCCTCTTGAGCCGTTTGTTAGCTGAATTTCTCCATGACAAAGTTGCACAGCTTTTGACCGCGAACTTCTATGGTTTGTTCTTGTATAACTTTGAACCCAAATCTCTCATAAAACGGACGAGCTGTAATACTCACCTCAGAGTAAAACCTAGTAATTCCTTGTAACTCACCCATTCTGAGTAAATGTTCCATTAACTGTTGTCCGACTCCTTGACCTTGATGTTCATGGTGACAAAAGAAATGATCAATTAATCCATTTTCTTGAAGATCACTATAACCAACAATTTTTCCACCAATTTCAGCAACAAAAGGTGAAAGATAGTTCATTTTTCGTTGCCAAATCCCTGAAGAAAAATCATCTGGAGCCCATGCTTCAACTTGGGCTTGCGAATAATCACGTAAGTTCACATTACGAACCGTATGATAAAAAATAGCCCATAAATCATGCGCATCTGATTCTTGATACTTTCTAATTTCGATCATGCTGATATTTACCACCATTCAGCTAACGCCCGGCTAAGGGGTTGACAACGCACCGCCGAACTAAAAAAACACACTATAAACACTGAACTTCAATTTTGCACTAAAGTCACCACGCGTTGGCAATCCCTCTTGAGCCGTTTGTTAAATTACAATTGCTTGTAGAAGTAAACTGTTGCTTCTAACTTTCCGCTAGAACTACGCGCAAACTCTGGAATTTGACCAGCTTTGATGTAGCCAATCGAACCATATAGTAAAGAAGCCACATCACCTAAGCGAGTATCCAAAACGAGTAACTGCAAACCAAGCTCTAATGCCGTTTTTTCCATCAGTGACATTAATTTCTTACTGACACCTTGGCCACGAGCACTTGTTTTAACCATCA
>NZ_CAWMCN010000011.1:0-83931 GCF_963865925.1 Vibrio sp. ZOR0018
TGGAGCGACACACGAGGTTCGAACTCGTGACCTCAACCTTGGCAAGGTTGCGCTCTACCAACTGAGCTAGTGTCGCAATGGAGGCGCGTCCCGGAGTCGAACCGAGGTCCACGGATTTGCAATCCGCTGCATAGCCCCTCTGCCAACGCGCCCCTGTAACATCAAGGGGTTGGGTTGTTTCTTCCGTTCCTCTCAAGTACGGGATGCATTCTACGCATTCGATTCGATGAGTCAATATTATTTTTTTAGTTTTTAAACCGTTTGGCTATTTTGCATTCAAAAAGGACGGATTTGGTTAATTTGATAGCAAAATTCACCACCTTTCACACGAGATAACTGTGCTTTAACTGAAGCAATAATGCATGTTGTGAAAGGGATTGTAGAAATTGGAGGAACAAAAAACGGGCCTAAGCCCGTTTCTTAATGATGTTCTGCATTGAGGAGGTCGTCTTTAGCTGCCGCCAAGTATTGAACCATTGACCAATAGGTCAAAATGGTTGCGATGTATAACGCTGCATAGCCGACCCACACCATCCAATCATCATGACGCCAAATCAATACCCACAATGCAAACATTTGGGTGAGCGTCTTAACCTTCCCAACCCATGAAACGGCCACACTGGCTCTTTTACCAATTTCCGCCATCCATTCTCGCAACGCAGAAATGATGATTTCACGTGCAATCATTGTCACGGCTGGAATCGTTATCCAGAGACTGTGGTAATGGTCGGTGATCAAGATAAGAGCCGTCGCAACGAGCACTTTATCCGCTACTGGGTCGATAAAAGCACCAAAGCGAGAGGTTTGCCCAAGTTTTCGCGCAAGCATGCCATCTAACCAATCGGTAAAACCCGCTACCCAAAACACCATTGCCGCAGCAAAAGGGCCCCAGCCGTAAGGCAGATAGAAAACAACGACAAATACTGGGATAAGGAAAAGTCGTAATAAAGACAAAATATTAGGAATATTCAAACGCATATTTATAGGCTCTTATCGATTGCGCGGTTATGTTGCGTTATTTTTCTTATTGTTTCAATGCTTGATAAATGTTTTCAGCTAAAGAATGGCTAATACCGGGCACTTTGGCGATTTCTTCAACAGTGGCTCTTTTTAGCTCTTGCAGCCCTCCCATATATTTCAGCAGTGCTTGCCGGCGTTTAGGCCCAACCCCTTCTATGCCTTCCAATGTACTGGTACGCCGTGTTTTACCTCGTTTGGCTCTATGCCCAGCAATGGCGTGATTATGACTTTCATCGCGAATATGCTGAATCAAATGCAAAGCTGGCGCATCACTTGGCAGGTTAAATTCATCTCCATCGGTTGTAATCAACGTTTCTAGCCCCGGTTTGCGGGTAACGCCTTTGGCGATACCAATCATCACCGGTCTTTTCGGCCAATCTTGCCAATGGCTAGAGATGATCTGCAAAGCTCGATTCAATTGCCCTTTACCACCATCAATGAAAATGACATCGGGGATTTTTTCCACGTCAAGCTGCTTGGAATACCGCTTATCTAACACTTGTCCCATTGCAGCATAATCATCCCCACCAGTAATTCCAGTGATGTTATAACGGCGGTATTCTGGTTTAACAGGCCCTTCTTGGTTAAATACCACGCATGAGGCGATCGTGCTCTCTCCCATGGTGTGCGAAATATCAAAACACTCCATACGCTCTATGCTATCCAACCCTAAAACAGCTTGAAGTGCTTTAAAACGCTGGTTGATCGTCATTCTATGGTTAATTTTAGCCGTTATTGCGCTCAATGCATTGGTATTAGCCAATTTTAAATATTGAGCACGCACACCTGTTGGGCTGATGTGGAAAGAAACTTTACGCCCGACCAGGGTCTGTAAGGCTTCTTGCAGCGGCTTTTCATCCTCTAGCAGACCCGCATTTAAGATCACTCGACTTGGGATCGTACGCGCCTCATTGTGACTTAAATAATACTGTCCTAAAAAGCCATCAAACACCTCTTCTTGAGTCGTGTTAGCCGGAATTTTAGGAAAATGGCTACGACTACCCAATATTTTACCTTGGCGGATCATCAAAATATGGATGCAAGCGATGCCATTTTCTTGGGCAAATCCCAATACATCCATGTCATCCATCGTCTCTTCAGAAACAAACTGTTGTTCTTGGACTCTTCGAATGGCTTGGATCTGGTCTCTAAATTTAGCGGCATTTTCAAACTGCAGTGCTTGGCTGGCTTGTTCCATTTTTTGCACTAATGTTTCAAGTACTTGGTTATCTTTGCCTTGCAAAAACAATCGAACATAATTAACCAATTCAGCATACTCTTCATCCGCAATGATATGACTCACACAAGGTGCAGCGCAGCGGCCAATTTGATACATCAGGCAAGGACGAGTCCGGTTGCTATAGACGGTATCTTCACATTGTCTTACCGGAAATATTTTTTGGATGAGGTGTAACGACTCTCGAACCGCACCAGAATCAGGGTATGGACCAAAATACTCACCTTTGCGCTTTTTCGCGCCACGGTGCAACGACAAACGAGGGTGCTTATGCCCACTAATAAAAATATACGGGTAAGATTTATCATCTCGCAGCAGCACATTGTATTTAGGCAAATATTGCTTGATGTAATTGTGTTCAAGGATCAACGCTTCCGTTTCAGTGTGAGTAACGGTGACATCAATTTTATCGATATGGCTGACTAACGCGCGCGTTTTCTCACTGTCGATTGTTTTTCGAAAGTAACTAGAAAGGCGTTTTTTGAGGTCTTTGGCTTTGCCAACATAGATGATATCAGCCTCGGCGTTATACATTCGATAAACGCCGGGCTGATGGGTAACGGTTTTAAGAAAAGCGACCGAGTCGAACAAAGAAGTCACTAAAGCGTCTCGGTGTCTAACATTCCGTGTCGAATAGCTAAATGGGTCAGTTCAACATCACCGCTGATCGCTAACTTACTAAACAGTCGATAGCGATAGCTATTTACTGTTTTGGGGCTAAGACTAAGTTGCTCGGAAATATCCGTCACTTTTTGCCCTTTGGTAATCATCATCATAATCTGCAGCTCTCTTTCCGAGAGATCAGCAAATGGATTGTCAGAAGCTGGCGAGAATTGGCTTAATGCCATTTGCTGTGCGATTTCAGGCGAGATATAACGCTGCCCACTATTCACAATGCGAATCGCGTTGACCATTTCATCTGGGCCTGCACCTTTGGTTAAATAACCCGCGGCTCCAGCTTGCATCACTTTGGTCGGAAATGGATTTTCCGTATGAACCGTTAACACGATGATTTTCACATCTGGATTAAAGCGCAGAATTTTTTTTGTCGCTTCCAAACCGCCGATACCAGGCATGTTCATATCCATTAAAACAACGTCGACATGATTACTGCGACACCATTTTACTGCTTCTTCACCGCTGTCAGCTTCCCCTACTACGTTCATTCCACGGACGTCTTCAATAATACGTCGTATCCCTGTGCGAACCAGCTCGTGATCATCTACAAGGAAAACACTTATCAAACTTGTATCTCCACACTCATCTATTGGCTCTGCACCCACTGAATCGTGGATAGCAGCATCGCGGCCCACATTAATTAGCTCACAATTGGAAATTAACTCACAATCGGGTAATTAACTTAACATTGGTTTTTACTCACACTGAATATGTGCTCAAACCCCAAATTTGGCAAGTACTTATTTGTTCGGCTAATCATCCAATGAGAATCCATCAACAAATCAAAAGCTTAATTATATTAGCAGAGATGCCGCACGACTTTTACATGATTTTTTGACAAATTTGAACCTAAACATAAAAATGCAACCAGCCTCATAAAAATACAAAACCAAAACAAATCATAAAGTTAAAATGCATACACCATACCAATTAACGGTTATTTCATCTCCATCGCCCGCTTACTCACCTCACTGAATTCGTTATTTACCTCGTAGCTCTGATATGATGCCCTCCCCCAAGGTTACGACTATTTGGATTTATTACGCTTGGTTATTCAACACGGTTTTTTACTTACTCGCCATGCAAGAGACCTTCATGGCTCGACTCATATTGAGTTGTGGTTGAGTACGCCTCAAGGTCCAACCCAACTGATTATCCGTGGTGAAAAACCCGTTTTCTTCATACCACAGAAAGATGTACCACAAGCGCAAAAATTAGCGTTAGAGCGGCAGCTCTCTATCGAATTAAAAACATTGGATTTGGAAGATTTTGAACATACCCTCCTAGCGGGTTGTTATTGTCAAACGATTCAAACGCATGCTGAGTTTTCGGCACTACTAAAGCAACATCATATTCTGACGTTAGAAGATGATATTAAGCTTGCCGACCGCTTTCTTATGGAGCGTTTTCTTAAAGGCAGCATTGAATTCACTGGACGGCTTACCCAGACGTTTTCCCACTCAAAAATAGAACAGGCGAAATGTCGACCGGGCAACTATCTTCCTCATCTGAAAGTGGTTTCGCTGGATTTAGAGTGTTCTGAAAAAGGCATTCTCTACTCGATTGGTTTTGATAGCCCAATGGACAGCCGCGTAATCATGATTGGTGAGCCTGAGCCTTGCGATACCCCAATTCAATGGGTGAAAGACGAATACGCATTGCTCAACGCTCTCATCGATTGGTTCACTGAGTTCGACCCTGATGTAGTAATTGGCTGGAGCGTGATTGATTTTGATTTTCGCTTACTCCATAAAAGAGCCGAGTGGCATAAGTTAAAACTTGCGATTGGTCGCGGCAAACAGCACAGTTTTTTTCGTAGTTCAAACCAGAGTCAGCAAGGGTTTATTACTATTCCCGGGCGAGTAGTGTTGGATGGAATTGATACATTAAAAACAGCCACTTACCAATTTCGTTCTTGGTCATTGGAATCAGTATCAAGGGAGCTATTAGGCGAAGGAAAAGCGATTCATAACGCCCATGATCGGATGGATGAAATCAACCGTATGTTTAAAAAAGACAAACCTTCACTGGCGAAATACAACCTGCAAGATTGTGTGTTAGTGAATAAAATCTTTGAACATACCCATTTGCTGGATTTCGCCATTGAACGTTCCCGTCTCACGGGTGTGGAGCTAGATCGCGTCGGCGGTTCTGTCGCCGCCTTTACCAATCTCTATTTACCTCAATTGCATCGCGCGGGTTACATCGCACCTAACTTACACTCCGAAAATTGGGTCGCAAGCCCCGGAGGCTATGTGATGGACTCCATCCCTAACCTCTACGACTCTGTATTACTTCTTGATTTTAAAAGCTTATATCCCTCGATCATTCGTTCATTTTTAATTGACCCACTTGGCTTGATTGAAGGGCTAAAAATTCCGCTTGGTAAAGAGGATAACCAAGCGGTAACGGGATTTCGTGGCGGTCAATTTCACCGCACCAAACATTTTCTTCCAGAAATGATCGAGAAATTATGGGCTGCGCGTGATGTGGCGAAAAAGAACAATAACAAAGCCTTTTCACAAGCGATAAAAATCATCATGAACTCTTTCTACGGGGTGCTTGGCTCGTCAGGTTGTCGTTTTTTTGATACTCGTTTGGCGTCCAGTATTACCATGCGCGGACACGAGATCATGAAGCAAACTAAAAAGTTAATTGAGGCGCAAGGCTATCAAGTGATTTATGGTGATACCGACTCAACTTTTGTCTCTTTAGGTGGTCAATATTCACAGCAGCAAGCGGATCGCGTAGGAAAACAACTGGTTGAACACATCAATCAATGGTGGACGACCCACTTGCGTGAAGAGTACCGATTGGAATCGATGCTGGAATTGGAATACGAAACCCACTACCGAAAGTTTCTGATGCCAACCATCCGAGGTTCAGAAACGGGGTCAAAAAAACGCTATGCGGGATTGATCGGTGAAGGCGAAAACGAGCGGCTAATTTTTAAAGGGCTTGAGAGTGCAAGAACGGACTGGACTCCGCTCGCACAACGCTTTCAGCACCAACTTTATTCGATGATTTTTAATGGTGAAGACCCTGCGGCGTTTATTCGTGAAATCGTTGAGCAAACTCAAACCGGTCAACTCGACCATGAGCTCGTGTACCAAAAACGGTTGCGTCGCAAGCTGCATGAATACCAAAAAAACGTACCACCACAAGTAAGAGCCGCACGACTTGCTGATACGATAAACCAGCAGTTAGGCCGACCATTGCAATATCAAAATCGAGGTCGTATCGAATATCTCATCACACTGAATGGCCCTGAGCCTAAAGAGTATTTAAAAAGTCCTATCGATTATCAGCACTATATCGATAAACAATTGCAGCCAGTCGCAGAAGCCATTTTACCTTTTGTTGGCTTGAATTTCGAACAGCTCAGCCAGCCACAACTTGGGTTATTTTAAGAAGTACGACGATCTAGCCAGCGGTTAACCAATCCGAAACTCTGTTTTTTGATACTGCTTTGCAAGCCATTGCCCATAACTGTCTAGAATTCCAATCACTGAGCGTTTGGCGATCACTCGTCCAGAAAGCAAAATACCCAATCTCTCAATGTCGATTTTTTTCTCCGGGTGATAACGTAAAAACTGCTGCCCGCATTCGATAGGATCATCAAACCAATTTTTGTCACGATACATAATCAAAGAATAACTGGCGCGCAGTAATTTCTTGGCAATGGCTACTTGCGCCTTGCTCTGTTCGCTTTCAGAACTGGTTTTTGCAATTTTATCACGGTAAAAAAAGACCCAATCTGCGATGTCCATATTCCAGTGTTTGGCTATTTCCCAACTGGGTTCGAAATCGCCAAAGCATTCCGCCAGATCATCACCCAAGATGCAAACGCAGCAATGGCGTAACATAAATCCCCACGTAAAAATGCTCTCTAAAGTGGCTACCTCGCTCACGAGTGCAGTTTTGATCGAGACTTCGGTGATATGTGGGAAACTTTTCTGAAATCGCCATTTTATCGTATTTAGTAACGTTGCTCGTTGCTCGGAGAAATCACGGTGCGTGACCAACACCACATCCAAATTGGAGCGCCCATAACGCGCAGTTCTGCGCGCCACACTGCCATAAAGGTAAAGACTATGTAGATTGTCACCTAACCCGGCACGCAGAAACTTGATGAGATCATCGATAGCCGCTTGATATTCAGCCTGAAAGGGTTGTTTTGGGTCAATAACCGATAAATACATAGCAAAAAGCGTTAGTTAATTTAAGAAAAAGTACACGCGGTCATGTTCTACTATGCAAAGCAATCAATCAAGATATTCCTTTTCGAAAACGGCAAGGTATAATGCGCCGAAACTAAGTATGAAGGAAAAATTCCATGCCAAAGGCGAATGAATTAAAAAAAGGGTTTGCTATTATTTCTGGTGGCAAGACGCTATTGATCAAAGACATCGAAGTGACCACTCCTGGTGGCCGCGGTGGTTCTAAAATCTACAAACTACGTTGTACTGATTTGAACACTGGCGCTCGCGTTGATGAGCGTTTAAAAGCCGATGACTTTGTCGACACCGTTGACATGAACCGCCGTGCGGTTTCGTTTTCTTATGTTGATGGTGATGAGTACATCTTCATGGATAACGAAGATTACACTCAATTTACGTTTAAACAGGCGGATATCGAAGATGAGCTACTGTTCATCACTGAAGAAATCCAAGGTATGTATGTGGTTGTCGTTGACGGTGTTGCGGTAGCACTAGATGTCCCTTCATCTGTTGAGCTTGTGATTGAAGAGACTGATCCTTCCATCAAAGGTGCTTCAGCTTCTGCGCGTTCAAAACCAGCACGTTTAAGCACTGGCCTTGTTGTGCAGGTTCCTGAATATGTCGCAACTGGCGACCGTATTATTATCAACACCGCTGAACGCAAATACATGAGCCGAGCATAATAATGTCTGATTTGATTTCTTACGACGATGCCATTGATGCGGCTTACGACATCTTTCTTGAAATGGCACCCGATAATCTAGAACCTGTTGATGTCATCCTGTTTACAGCACAATTTGAAGACCGTGGCGCGGCTGAACTGGTTGACGTTGGTGATGATTGGGTTCAACACGTGGGTTTTGACGTCGATAAGGAAGCTTACGCGGAAGTATTGATCGGTCTTGTCAATGAAGAGGACGACGTACTAGACGATGTGTTTGCAAGAATGCTCGTCAGCCGCGACCCAGACCAAAAGTTCTGCCACATTCTGTGGAAGCGTGACTAACCTCATTACTGTTGCTGCGTTTTATAATGAAATCGTCGTGACACGGTCTTGAGGCAAACAGCAATAACGCCAATCGTGATTGATTGGCGTTATTATTTTTAAGCGTGATCTTTTTCCAGAGCTTTTTCTTCAACCAGTTGATAGTGAATGACATACAACTGTTCAATATTGGGATAAATGTCTTGAATCACCTCTTTCAGTGTCGTGAGTGACATATTTTCTTGCTCTGCATGGTAGTGGCTTAATTCGCTAAATAGGATCGGTTCAACCTTATTGATTAACAAGCGGCAGAACTTTCGTCCCTCTTCCAACGTACTCACCTCGACAATAGAGCCAACTTGGTAGTGCTTTTCGCTCTCATCACGAATGGTGATCACTTTCTTTTTCGCCAAAATATCCGCTTCAAAACGAGCGAAAAAAGTCATTTCTGTTGGAGCTGTCATCGTATTTTCTCTTTATTATTTAAACCACAAGTTATCATTTACAACACAGGTTACTATTTACAACACAAGTTACGACGCCATCTTACCGTGACACTGACCCTTTGTCGTCGATAGCTGCTTCACCAATTCACAGTTTTGGCCGATGATGATCGCAAAGCCTTATCTAAATATTGCATTTCCCAGCGACTTCGTTAATTATTTGTATATTCAAATAAAACTCATCATGCCCATGTCAAGCTCACCACTTTATAGACAAATAAAACAATTTATTTTAGATAACATTGAATCCGGACACTGGCCTGTCGGCCAACGCATAAGCACCGAGCTAGAACTGACTGAGCAATTTAATGTGAGTCGGATGACGGTGAATAAAGCGATACGGGATCTGGTAGCTGATGGAAAACTGCAACGCCGACCAAGGCTAGGTACTTTTGTTTGCGCTGTAGAAGACAAAGCGGAATCACCGCTGCTTGATATTCGTAATATTGCTGACGAGGTCGCTAGCCGAGGGAAGCAATATCGCAGTAAAGTCTTAAAGCAACTTGCGTTAACAGCAGATGAAAGTGTCGCTATCAAACTCGGCGTCATGCTAGGATCTTCTGTTTTTTATAGTGAAATCATTCACTTTGCTAATGACACTCCGATACAACTGGAAGTGCGTTGGGTCAATAGCCGCTACGCGCCCCACTATCTTGAACAAAACTTCTCGTTCATGACGCCCAATCAATATCTTTCACAAAACTGCCCATTAAGTGCCATTGAGCACACTGTTGAAGCCATTATTGCCGAGCATCACATCAAACAATTGTTGCAGTTGGCCGTCAATGAACCCTGTTTACTACTTAATCGCCGTACCTGGAGTGGCGATAAGTTAGTCAGCTCTGCACTGCTTTATCACCCGGGTTCGAAATACAAATTAACCTCTAAAGTGATGCTCGACTAACGCTACACATTTCAACATTCGATCACACTTTTGCAACATTCATCTTGCACCGCGTGCGCTTTTGCCTTATTTATTTGTATATACATTTAAATCAGCAGCGTACTAAGCGATAACGGTGACAATAAAGATGGATCTAATACTGACCAACGCGCGTATCGTCAGCATGGAACAAGGGGAGCTTGGCTATCAACCTAGCTCTCCTAAAACTGTGGTGATAAAAGCGGGCAAAATTGACGCCAGCCTTGATAGCCACATTCCCATCGCTGCCACGCCAGAACACAAAGTCATAGATTGCCAAGGCAAGCTTATCACTCCGGGGTTGATAGATTGCCATACTCACCTTATCTATGCCGGTAACCGCGCCAATGAGTTTGAAATGCGCTTGCAAGGCGTTCCCTACCCAGCGATCGCCAAGCAAGGCGGCGGTATTTTATCAACCGTCCACGCCACCCGCACCGCATCCATTGACCAATTGGTTGAGTTGGCACTACCAAGATTAGAGGGATTGCTGCGTTCCGGTGTCACATCCGTTGAGATCAAATCGGGCTACGGTTTAACGCTCCATGATGAGATAAAAATGCTCAAAGCGGCTAAGCACCTTGAGGATCATCGCCGCATTAAAGTCGTCACAACACTGCTCGCCGCTCACGCCATTCCACCAGAATATCAACACCGATCAGACGATTATGTTGAGCATATTTGTCAGGAAATCATCCCTCTGGTGGCCGAACAAAAACTCGCTTCGAGCGTCGATGTGTTTTGTGAATCGATTGGTTTTACGCTGGCACAAACAGAAAAAGTGTTCCAAGCCGCAATTGCGCATGGGCTGCAAGTGAAAGGTCATACCGAGCAATTATCAAACCTAGGGGGAAGCGCTTTAACCGCCCATTACCAAGGTTTGTCTGCCGATCATATCGAATATTTAGATGAGCAAGGTGTGTTTGCACTCGCCCGTTCCAATACCGTGGCAACCTTGCTGCCCGGTGCTTTTTATTTCTTACGTGAAACCCAACGCCCACCGATTGATTTACTGCGTCAGCATCATATTCCAATGGCCATCGCAAGTGATTTCAACCCCGGTACATCGCCGTTTGCTGACCTCACTCTTATTATGAATATGGCGTGCACACTGTTTGGCTTAACCCCCCAAGAAGCCTTACGAGGGGTGACTCAACATGCTGCGCAAGCGTTAGGTTTTGCTGATTCTCGCGGCAAAATTGCCACTGGCTACGATGCCGATCTCGCCATTTGGAATATTAGCCACCCAGCCGATTTAAGTTATCAAGTGGGCGTACCGCGTTTGCATGCACGCGTAGTTGACGGAGCATTTACCTATGAATAACCCTACCTTTAGCAACACTCAGCACAGCTTCGAGTGGCAAGGCCGTCACGATGCCGAAGATGGCGAGTTAGGTACACGCGTTCACCATCAAACTCAACGTTGCACCGTCAATACGCTACCCATTCAACAAAACCAAGATGAGAAAGCCATTGCCATTATCGGTTTTGAATGCGATGCAGGGGTGGCCCGCAATAAAGGACGCATTGGCGCAAAACAGGCTCCCGATGCCATTCGCCAAGCGCTGGCCAACATGGCTTGGCATAAGCACTCTCGCTTTTTTGACCTGGGCAATATTCGCTGTATTGATGATGAACTTGAGCTGGCTCAGCAACAGTGCGCTGATGTGATTGCCCATACGCTTAAACAAACGCCCGTTATCGTACTGGGTGGCGGTCATGAAGTCGCTTGGGCCACGTTTCAAGGCGCAGCGCAATATCTGAGTCAACAAGCCATCAGCCAACCACGAATTGGGATCATCAATTTTGACGCACATTTCGATTTACGTGCTTTTGAGTCAGAGATCGCTTCGGTGCGACCTAGCTCCGGCACTCCCTTTAATCAAATTCATCAATGGTGTGAGCAAAATCAATGGCCATTTCATTACGCTTGCTTAGGTGTAAGCCGAGCAAGTAATACTACTGCACTGTTTCAACGAGCCGATGAACTGGGCGTTTGGTATATGCAAGATAATCAGTTTTCAGCACTGAGCCCGATTGATCATCTGCGTGAACTGCAACACTTCATTGACCAGTGTGACTATCTCTATTTAACGATTGACTTAGATGTCTTTCCAGCTGCAACGGCGCCGGGAGTCAGCGCCCCAGCGGCACGTGGCGTAAGTTATGAAGCGCTTGCCCCTTATTTTGACAAAATTTTCTACCACAAAAATAAGCTGTTAATTGCCGACATTGCCGAATACAACCCGCAATTTGACCAAAACAATCAAACTGCTCGTCTCGCGGCAAGGCTGTGTTGGGATATCGCCAATGCCATGACCGACGATTAATCGCTACACCTCACTAAACCCGATACTGGCACCATAACAACAATAGCGCCACATTGTGAAACACAAGGAGTCTCAACATGACGCAACCCCATACTCAAGAGCAACGTCTTGATACCACGCGCACCATTCGCGCCCCTCACGGTACAACACTTCGAGCCAAATCGTGGTTAACCGAAGCGCCACTGCGCATGCTCATGAACAATCTTGACCCAGACGTTGCAGAGCACCCACATGCACTTGTGGTGTATGGTGGCATTGGCCGCGCGGCCCGAAATTGGCCGTGCTTTGATAAAATTGTTGAAGTGCTTGAACGCCTTGAAGAGGATCAAACGCTCTTGGTTCAATCAGGCAAACCTGTCGGTGTTTTCCCGACGCACAAAAATGCACCACGTGTGCTAATTGCCAACTCAAACCTTGTACCACATTGGGCCAACTGGGAGCACTTTAATGAGCTCGATAAGCAAGGTTTGATGATGTACGGTCAAATGACGGCTGGCTCATGGATCTACATCGGCTCACAAGGCATTGTACAAGGTACTTACGAAACCTTCGTCGCCATCGCTAAACAGCATTTTGCTGGTAGCGCAAAAGGCCGCTGGGTGTTGACTGGCGGCTTAGGTGGCATGGGCGGCGCTCAGCCATTAGCGGCAACCATGGCTGGGTTTTCCATGATTGCGGTCGAGTGTGATGAATCGCGCATCGACTACCGCTTACGCACTGGTTATGTCGATAAAAAAGCCACCAGTTTAGATGAAGCCTTGGCGATGATCGATAGCTCGGAGACACCGATTTCTGTCGGTTTGTTAGGTAATGCCGCCGATATTTTTCCACAGCTAGTTGAGCGTAATATCACCCCCGACGTGGTGACAGACCAAACCTCGGCCCATGACCCACTCAATGGTTATTTACCCTTAAATTGGAGCATGGAACACGCCGCTCAAATGCGCACTCAAGATGAAAGCAAAGTGATCAAGGCGGCCAAAGCATCGATGGCCGTCCAAGTTCAAGCGATGTTAACGCTGCAAAAACGCGGCGCTGCCACACTCGACTACGGCAACAATATCCGCCAAATGGCTCTCGAAGAAGGAGTGGCAAACGCTTTTGACTTCCCAGGATTCGTGCCAGCCTACATTCGCCCGCTATTTTGTGAGGGGATTGGACCTTTTCGCTGGGTCGCCCTGTCTGGCGATCCCGAAGACATTTATAAAACCGACCAAAAAGTGAAAGAGTTAATCCCTGATAACCCCCATCTACATAACTGGCTAGACATGGCGCGCGAACGCATTCAATTCCAAGGCCTACCAGCTCGCATCTGTTGGGTGGGTTTGAAAGATCGCGAACGTTTAGGCCAAGCCTTTAACGCGATGGTGAAAAGTGGCGAGTTAAAAGCGCCAGTCGTGATTGGTCGCGACCATTTAGATTCCGGCTCGGTAGCAAGCCCAAACCGTGAAACTGAAGGTATGCTAGATGGCTCAGACGCTGTTTCCGATTGGCCGCTGCTCAACGCACTGCTCAATACAGCCAGTGGCGCAACTTGGGTGTCACTCCACCACGGCGGTGGCGTAGGTATGGGCTTTTCTCAGCACTCTGGCATGGTGATCTGCTGCGATGGTTCAGATGACGCAGCGCAACGCATTGCACGTGTTTTACATAACGACCCAGCCACAGGTGTCATGCGCCATGCTGATGCAGGTTATGACATTGCGAAACGCTGTGCTAAAGAACAAAAGCTCGACCTGCCAATGCTCAACCATGAACTCGCGCAACTGAAGTAAGGACAAAAAAAACATGTTAAATCTTGTTATTAAACCGGGCCAATTGAGCTTAAAAGCACTGCGTCAAGTAAGCCGAAAGCCGGTCACCGTATCACTCGACTCCAGCGCGATAGCGGGTATTGAAGCAAGCACACAAGTCGTTGAACAAGTGATTGCCGAAAATCGTACTGTTTATGGTATCAACACGGGGTTTGGCCTACTTGCCAATACTAAAATTGCCCCTGAAGATTTAGAAACCTTGCAGCGCAGCATCGTGCTTTCACACGCTGCGGGCATTGGTAAATTCATGGCGGATGAAACCGTTCGCTTGATGATGGTACTCAAAATTAATAGCCTTTCCCGTGGGTATTCTGGTATTCGACTTGAGGTGATCAACGCCTTGATGGCGTTAGTTAATCACCAAGTCTACCCATGTGTTCCGCAAAAGGGATCGGTTGGCGCATCGGGTGATTTAGCGCCTTTAGCACACATGAGTACGGTGCTGCTCGGCGAAGGGCAAGCTCGCCACAACGGCGAAATTATCTCTGGACTGGACGCGTTGAAAATCGCAGGGCTAACTCCTATTACTTTAGCGCCAAAAGAGGGGCTCGCGCTACTCAATGGCACACAAGCCTCTACCGCATTTGCCCTAGAGGGGTTATTTGCCGCAGAAGACTTATTTGCCTCCGCCATTGTGTGTGGTTCAATGTCGGTCGAAGCGGCGCTGGGCAGTCGCCGCCCGTTTGATCCGCGCATTCATCGCGTTCGCGGCCATCGCGCGCAAATGGATGCCGCCAGCGCTTATCGCCATGTACTTGACAGCCGCAGCGAGATTGGTGAATCCCACACCGCATGTGAAAAAGTACAAGATCCGTATTCACTGCGTTGCCAACCACAAGTGATGGGCGCGTGCTTACAGCAAATTCGCAATTCGGCTGAAACGCTAGAAGTGGAAGCCAATGCCGTTTCCGACAACCCTCTGGTGTTTGCAGACGATGGCGACATCATCTCTGGCGGAAATTTCCATGCAGAGCCCGTCGCGATGGCTGCGGATAACTTGGCGCTAGCAATTGCCGAAATCGGCAGTTTGTCAGAACGACGCATGGCACTCTTGATTGACAGCGCGCTCAGCAAGCTTCCGCCATTTTTAGTCGACAACGGTGGCGTTAACTCTGGCTTTATGATTGCGCAAGTGACGGCGGCAGCGCTAGCCAGTGAAAATAAAACGCTCGCCCATCCGGCTTCGGTAGACAGCTTACCCACTTCAGCCAACCAAGAAGATCACGTGTCGATGGCAACGTTTGCTGGTCGTCGTCTGCGTGATATGAGCGAAAACACGCGTGGTATTTTAGCGGTCGAGTATCTTTCTGCCGCGCAGGGGCTCGATTTCAGAGCGCCTAATAAATCCTCCGCATTAGTCGAAGAAGCAAAACAAATCCTGCGTAAAAAAGTTTCGTTTTACGATAAGGATCGCTACTTCTCGCCAGATATTGAACAAGCTAATACCTTGCTAGAGCTGGCGGTACATAACTCGCTCATGCCGGAAAATCTTCTCCCTAGCTTATAATGTTACGCTATTGAGCCTCGATCTCTGTGAGGCTCTTTTTACTGATTGGACCATTCATCGAGTGGAGTTGACTTATAATCGCGTCAGTTTTGGCTATACAGCGTACATTATGTCTCTTACATCTTATTTCTCTCATCAAGATCAAAAATTCCAGTTCACTCGCCAACAAGCGAGTCACTTTGCTAAAAAAGTGGCGGGAGATTTCAACCCAATCCACGACGAAGACAGCAAGCGTTTCTGTGTTCCGGGCGATTTGCTCTTTGCAGTATTGCTGCAAAAAGAAGGCATTAGCCAAAAGATGCGTTTTGATTTTTCAGGCATGGTCAGCGATGGCATTGCACTGCACATTGAAAATAAGTGTATGAAAGAGAGCGCTCTTGTCGATACTGCCGGCAAAGAGTATCTACACATGAGCCGCGAAGGCCAAGTAAGCCACAACACCGCATTTATCGAACACGTTGTGACGAACTATGTGCAGTTTTCTGGTATGAACTTCCCGCACATCATGGTGCCATTGATGGAAGAAGCGCAAATGATGATTAACTGCCAGCGCCCATTAGTCATCTATGAAAGCATGGAAGTGGAATTTGAACGTTTAGACCTCTCTTCACCTGAAGTTGAGTTTTCTGGTGCGACGTTTGATGTTGACGGTAAACGTGGCATTGTCACGCTTAACTTTGCCTTTAAAGAAAACGGTCAAATCGTAGGGAAAGGGGTAAAGCGCATGGTAGCTAGTGGCCTGAAACCTTATGACCAAGAAGCAGTCGATGACTTAGTTAATCGCTTCAATGAACGTAAAGAGATGTTTTTAGCTCAATTTTCAAAAGCAGCCTAACCGTATTCTTTTTACTATGATTTGAGCTCTTTTGCTCATTATCTAGAACCATATTTGTTGTATAGAACCATGTTCGTTGTATAGATTGCAGCCCCGCTATTCTTGCGGGGCTTTTGATTTCGGATGCCTTACGACATTCAACTATATCCAGCGCCTGACACGCTGCTTGTAATCGACATACTCTTCGCCAAAACGCGCTTCCAGCACTCGCTCTTCTGGATAAATCTGAAAACGATTCATAAACCACACAAATAAAAATGCGACCACGAGGCTCAACCCATTGTGTTGCCAATAAGCCACGCCAAACAACAGGAAAAAGAGCCCCAGATACATCGGATTACGCGAATAACGGTAGATACCGCTATCCACAATACACGATGTCGTTTCTGGTTTGGTTGGATTGACCGTGGTTTTCTTGCGGCGAAATTCGTAAATCCCCAGTAAACCAACGATGCCAGATAAAACAAAGCAAATCGCAAAGACCACTCGAGGCAGAGGTAAAGCGAGGCTTACAAACTCAAAACTGTATGAGATACGATGCATCAACAGTAGCGCCACAATAAATATCGCCACTGGGGGTATTTTCAGTTCAAATTTTTCCATGCTGCTCCACCTGACTGTGCTTCGCTCCAAACCAATATCGACAGTATAGTAAAAAGCCCAGTAAGGTCTGGGCTTAGGGTTTACAACAATGCCAGTAAAGCTTGTAACGGATGCTTGGGTTTTACCTGTTCAAATCGTTTCACTTGACTACGGCAGGAATACCCTGTGATCAAGCAACGCTCTTTGGGCAGTTTTTCTAAACTTGGCTTCCAGCTTAAACCATAAATATCTTTCGACATCTCCAGCTTATCCTTTTCGTGGCCAAAGGTTCCAGCCATGCCACAACAACCAACTGGCACCGTTTTTAACTGAGAACCAAAATGGCTAAATATCGCGCCCCACTCTTTTTCTGCATTCGGTAGTTTGGTCTTTTCCGTGCAATGAGCAAACAGATACCAAGGCGCGTCACTGTGGTTTTGGTGATGGTTAAACTCCGACAAACGTGGCAACAGCCACTCATGAACGGTCAACACATCAAACTCACCACGCTTATCGCCAAGAATTTCGTTGTACTCATCACGGTAGCAAAGCACTAACGCTGGATCGACACCGACCATTGGAATATTGAGATCAGCCACTTGTGACAAAAACGCAGCGGTGTTTTTCGCAGTGGTTGTGAATTGCTTTAAAAATCCTTTGATATGCTGCGCTTTACCATTGGGTTTGAATGGCAACAGTATCGGATTTTTGCCTAATTTGATCAGCAATTGCACGAAATCTTCAACCACATCAGCATCATAATAACTGGTGAATGGGTCTTGAACGATAATCACATGTTCAGCGCGATCTTGCTGTGACAGACCAGCGAGACGCTGCATATCAAATTTCACCACCTGGCCTGCGACACGCTTTGCCAACGTCGGTACCGAAAGCAAGGGTGCATCAACGTAGCCAACGGTTGAAGCGGTGAGGCTTTGTACCCATTTCTGAGCCAACACCCCGTTCACCACTTGCGGAGCCTTTGCCATGACCGGTAAAAGCGTTTCAATATTCGCGACGAGATAATCCTTAGCCGGACGCTGATAACGTGAGTAGTAGATATTTAAAAAACGAGAGCGAAAACTCGGCACATCCACTTTGATTGGACATTGGCTGGCACACGCTTTACACGCCAAGCAGCCGTTCATCGCTTCATACACTTCATGTGAAAAATCGTACTCACGCGATTTATTGAAAGAGTTACGCACGCGATCAATCATAGTTTTGATGGTTGGGTTTGACTCCAACACTTGCTTCTCTAGGTCAAGAATATCCACACCCTGCTCGGTAAGTTGGCGTAACCATTCACGCACCAAACCGGCACGGCCTTTCGGTGAGTGACGACGATCCGCCGTGACTTTCATCGACGGGCACATCGGCGAACTGGTGTCATAGTTAAAGCATAAACCGTTACCATTACACTCCATCGCCTGCTTGAAACTGTCACGGACCTTCACATCGATTTGACGATCAAAATAGCCGCGTTTGGTGTCCGTGACTTTGACCAATTCAAAATTGGTCTCAAGTGGCGTACATATTTTGCCGGGGTTCATTTTATTGTGCGGGTCAAAGGCGGCTTTAACGCGTCGTAATTCAGTAAATAGCTCCTCACCAAAAAACGCGGGGCCATATTCGGAGCGATAACCTTTGCCATGTTCGCCCCACATTAAACCGCCATATTTTGCCACCAGCTTGACCACCTCATCAGACACTTCATGCATCAGAAGCTCTTGCTGTGGGTCACACAAATCCAAAGCAGGACGCACATGCAACACGCCCGCATCCACGTGACCAAACATGCCATAACTGAGATTTTTACTATCCAACAAGGTACGGAATTCGCTAATAAAATCAGCCAAGTGTTGAGGAGGAACACAAGTATCTTCAGCAAAAGCAACAGGTTTAGCCTTGCCTTTGGCCGCCCCTAATAACCCCACCGCTTTTTTGCGCATGTTGTAAATCAGGTTAATGCTCGCCAAATCACTGCACACTTGATAGCCAATGATGCCCGCTTGTTCTTGCTCAAGCATCTGATCAAGACGCTGCGTCAATGAAGCGACCTGCGCGGCGACCTCTTGCTCGCTTTGGCCTGCGTATTCGACCATATTGATGCCTTGCATCTCTTTGCCCGGAACATCCGCTAATAACTCACTGACGCTATGCCAAACAATATCTTGCTTAGCTAGATTTAATACTTTGGAATCGACGGTTTCAACCGATAACGCATTGGCCGCTACCATTAAAGGAGCATTACGCAATGCCGAATCAAAGCTGTTGTACTTCACATTGACTAAGGTGCGAGCTTGGGGGATAGGCGTCAGATTCAAGGTTGCTTCTGTGATGAAGACCAAAGAGCCTTCTGCGCCACAAAGTACCCGAGTGAGATTAAAGTGATCACGTTCTTCATCAAGCGCATTTTTAAGATCGTAGCCCGTCAGAAAGCGGTTAAGAGGTGGAAATTTCGCCACAATTTGTTCGCGCTTGTCGCGGCATACCGCTTCGGTCACTTGCAAAGCGTTTGCAGCAAAAGTACCACTTTCAGGCAAGCCTAATGAGAGATCCGATTCAAGTACCGAACCATCGGCAAAAACGGCTTGCAGAGACAAGACATGATCCGACGTTTTGCCATATTTTAAAGAGCCCTGCCCTGACGCATCGGTATTGATCATGCCACCAAGTGTGGCTCGGTTACTGGTCGAAAGATCCGGTGAGAAAAAATAACCTAATGGTCTGACCGCATCATTTAATTGGTCTTTCACCACGCCAGCTTGTACTCTTACCCAACCTTCATCAGCATTAATTTCAAGCACTTGGTTCATGTGACGAGATAAATCAACCACAATACCTTTGGTTAACGACTGGCCATTGGTACCAGTGCCACCACCGCGCGGTGAAAAAGTGACTCTCTCAAACTCTGGTTTTGAGCTAATCTTACCAATAAGTGCTACGTCATGAGTTGATTTGGGATGCACAACGGCTTGAGGCAATTGCTGATAGACACTGTTGTCAGTCGCAACAGCAAGTCGGCTAGAGTATTGTGATTCGATATCGCCGCTAAACCCCTCGTTTTCGAGTTGTTGTAAAAAGCTCAAAACGACGGGATCGACGTCCGTTTGGTGATGAAGTCTTGGTAACATTTGCTTCCTGCCCCTACTGCGCTGATCCAATCAGCTGTGGGTTAATGGTTATTTTGATATTAATCTTTGAATTTCGTCACTTTACAACATTTAAAAAGGTGATCAAATCAGAATCTCAATGCAAGAATGAATCTCTCTAAAAAGTCATCAGTACGACATTTTTCCTGTACACAACATTTTAGCTATATATAGTTAATTAACGCTTTATGCTTTATATATTGATATAGAGAGTTAAATACCGCTTTTAAACTGCAATGCACATTACGGATATCAGAATGAAAAAAAACAAGATTGTTACCACTGAAGATATTTTGCTTAAGCTTTGTCAATCAGTGTCAGGAGTGCTCAGTTCTGCAACGGCGACCAACATTGCTTACTCAGCGATGGTACAAAAAATCAACAAAACGTCACTAAAGCCAGATTTCGGCTGTTTCGTTTTGTTTGATGGTGGCTTCTCTGGGCTCGTTGTTATCAACTTTACGGCCAAGGCTGCGCTGGAAATTTACACCAGTTATATGCGCAACATGGGAATGCCAGAAGAAGAGCTGGCCGTACTGCACACTTCTGACGAGGTGGGCGATGTACTGGGCGAATTGATGAATCAACTCGTAGGCGACTTCACAAATAAAATCCGCAAAGAACTGCAAACCAACATTACTCAAAACCAACCGAAGATGCTGTCACTCAACAAACAGGTAATTTTGTCGGTGGATACTAATTTAGATCGTCCACAAGCACGCCGAGTTACCTTCTCGACAGAAAGTAATAATATTTTCTATCTTGAACTGGCAATGGATAAAACCGAATTCATCCAACTTGAAGAGTTTGAAGTTCAAGAAGATGAAAGCCCTGATTCAATTTTAGAAGCGACTCAGCAAAAACTGTCTGCCAAAGCAAAAAACGACAAGCAAAACAACAGTGATGATGATTTGACAACAGACCTATTGGATGAACTTGGTATTTAAAAACCACCAACCTCCTCTCGACTCGCTGCCTGATTTTGGGCAGCGATTCTCCACTTCGCTTTCACTTCCAGCATAAAACCGCTAAAATGTCGGACTTTTCTGAAGTTGTAGAATTGTATTTGCGAATTAATGGATAAACAGAAAGCTCTAAAGAAGATCGCTAAATGTCTTGAACTTGGTAATTCCGCGAATGTGAATGAAGCGGCCAATGCCATCAAGATGGCGCATAGCCTGATGCTGAAGTATGGGCTTGATAAAGATGACATCGAATTTATCAAGATGGGCAAAACCCAATCAACCCATTTACTACCCGCATCGATCACCTCATCACTACTGCGAGTGATCCGCGGTATCAATACTAAGTTTGGTGTAGAAGCGGTGCTACTCAATCATAAAGGACTCAAACGTGTTGAGTTTATTGGTGAGGCCGATCGCGCTATTTTTGCCGCCTTCGCTTTTGATATCATTTACCGAGAAATGAACGAGCACACAGGCCAATTTCGAAATAGTTTCGCGGGTAGTGGCACTTCCAGCATGGAAGTCACACGGCGCGTCAATTCATTCGTTTCGGGTTGGATTGAAGGGGCATTAGAAAAGCTTCCAGTGATCACCGCCGATGATGAATCCAATAACAAAATCAATAATTACATTGATAAAGAGTTTCAAAATATTGACCGTGAAACCTTCAAGCAGCAGCTGCGTGATGCTATGAAAAATATTACCGCGGATTACGAAACTGGGTTAAAAAAAGGCCGTAAAGTATCTGTAAACCGACCGATTGATGGCGCACCTGCTCCAAAACGTCTTAGATAACCATTAATACGCTATTCTGCTCTGTGCATTCGATAGAAATGCGCTACTATTTGAACAGAAATTAGCCCCACAAAACATGGTGAAAATTTGAGAGTTGTCCTTAGTTTGTGCCTGTTTTTCTCCTCATTAGTATTGGCTTCTCCTGTTGCTGAGCTAACTGCCCAAGCTCAGCAACAAAACTCAAATGCACAATATCAATTGGCGCTGGCTTATCAGCAAGGGGACAAAGTTGCTGTTAACCTAAACAATGCGTTTTATTGGTTTCAGCAAGCGGCGCAGAATGGACACCCCTTAGCCAAATCTAGGCTAGCCAATCTCTATTTAAAGGGACAAGGAACCCCAAAAGACATCCCTCAAGCTCTATTTTGGCTGACAGACTTAGCCACTAGCGGCGATGTGAATGCTCAATTACAACTCGCTAGAACTTACGAAACACTCCCTTCGCCACCCTCTGCGTTAGAATTGTCAGAAATGTGGTATCGCATTGCGGCAAGTAAGAGCAGCCAAGCCGAAGAGGGTTATGCCCGTGTATTGCAAGAAAAATTCAATCAACAACGTGCAAAACAAGTCTCCTCCATCAGCCAATTAGACAGCGCTTTTGACAGCAGCGATGAAGCTGACATGGTGGCCAGCACTGCACCCGTTGAGCACGACTCGACAAGCTCTATCATGACGGATTACTTATCTCTGTTGTTGCTGATGTTACTCCTTTTGATGCTTATCTATCTTTTCCGCTTCTGGAGCCGAAAACGTAAGACTCAACAACACGATAAAAATAGTCAACACCAGCAAGAAATCGAATCGCAGGCCTTTATGATCAAACAGCAAAAAAGGCAGCTTGAAAGCTTATTCAAAGAGATCAAAAGACTGCAAAACAATCATGTGGCTCAATCTCAGGATCAAAAATTACTATTAGCCTGCGCATTATTTGGCTTTAAACCCAGTGAACTTCCCGATGAAAAAAGCATCAAGCTTCGCTACAAGCAACTGTGCAAAATATACCACCCAGATCTTCAAGGCTCACAAGAAGAAATGAAACGACTCAATGGTGCGTTAAAAATCATCCTGCCTCACGTTAAGTAAATGTTACTTTTAATGCAAAATATTACCGCTCGCGATTAAAACACTCGCTAAAGATAGACAACGCAATCGATCTCCATCTCACTTAAAGTAACAAATAGTTAACTTAATTCTCTTTTATATGGGATAATGCGCCGCGAAAATTACACCTAAATCTTCTAGGTGGGGAGAAAACATGTTTACGATTGAAGGTATTTGCGATTGGTGTAAACAACCAAAGCTATTAATAAAACACGAATATATTGATGGGAAATCGCATCACTCATGTGAAAGTTGCAATGAGTTTGCGCGCATGGATGTCAGGCAGTTTAATATTGCAGAGCAAGCATTTCGAGATCGACAGTCACTGTCACATTAGGCATCAATAGCTATACATGAAAAAGCGCCAACACGGCGCTTTTTTACTGCCTGTTTTAAAGCACAACCATTTCAGCGACTATGATAACTTATCTAATTAGTGACGAGACACTGTTACTAGGATACTTACATTGATCACAAAACAGACAGCAGCGCTTTATCTTTGAACAATTTAATTGTTTGCTAAAAATAGTTATTAATCAATAAATTAAAACAAAATCTAACGAATTCAAGCTTGGTTATGCTGATAAATTCAGCAAAAAAAACTTGATCAGTATCTACAACTCAAATACTGTACACACATACAGCATGTATGAAAGGACAGTGTTATGCTTCAAGTAAATTTCGCTTCTCAACTATCAGCTCAGTACCCTTTGGCTAGTGCCCATCGCTCAGTCAATACGATTGAACAAGCCATGATGTCAAAGCTTGCTAAGCTATCCCAGCACCAACAGCAGTGGATCTTATTCACCTCTGAATGTCCTCGACCACAGTATGAACAGTTTGCTTCTTTCAATATACATTGCGACAGAGTGATCCACATGAAACCCTCTCAAACGTTATCGGAATTAGAGATTGTGATTAAAGCTATCCGCTCCGGAAATGCCAGTGCGATAATCGCGTCAAATACTATTGAGCCTATCAACCAACACCTACTCAAGCAATTAGCGGCCGAGCACCACTGTGATGTATTTTTTGTTGCAGGGAAACAGCAACCGTTTCATTGATCGAGAAAATGCTGTTGAGGGTGAATAATGCTGTATTACCCTCCATAACGGCAAAGGCCTAGCACTGTGGCTAGACCTTTGAGATTAGAACATCTTATTGTGTCACTGTGACACCAATGGATTAGATATCAATTACATCGAATGCCACTTCAGTATCGACATCGGCTTCGTAATCAACGCCATCAACACCAAAACCGAATAACTTCAAGAATTCTTCTTTGTATTCAACGTAATCCGTCAGCTCTTTTAGGTTTTCAGTAGTGATCTGTGGCCAAAGCTCACGGCAATGCTTTTGAATATCTTCACGCAGTTCCCAGTCATCCAGACGCAGACGATTTTGCTCATCTACTTCCGGCGCACTACCGTCTTCTTTATAAAGACGTTGGCTAAACATGCGATAGATCTGTTCAATACATCCTTCATGTACACCTTGCTCACGCATTTTCTTAAACACCATTGCGATGTAAAGAGGCATAACAGGAATAGCTGAACTGGCTTGAGTAACAACCGATTTAAGAACGGCCACATTAGCCGTACCGCCTAATACAGAAAGCTGTTCATTCAGTGCCGATGAGGCGCGGTCTAAATCCATCTTCGCTTTACCTAGCGCACCATCCCAATAGATTGGCCAAGTTAGCTCAGTACCGATATAGCTATAAGCCACGGTTTTACACCCTTGAGCCAATACGCCAGCTTCAGCAAGTGCATGGATCCATAGCTCCCAATCTTGACCGCCCATAACCGTTACCGTGTCTGCAATTTCCTGCTCAGTTGCAGGTTCAACACTGGCTTCAATGATGATGTCTTTATTGGTATCAACCGCTGTCGCGGTGTATGTTTGGCCAATCGGTTTCAATGATGAGCGAATCAGTTCGCCAGTTTCAGGTAACTTACGCACTGGTGAAGCAAGCGAGTAAACCACCATATCAATTTGACCTAAGTCTTGTTTGATTAGCTCGATCGCTTTCTGTTTTGCTTGGTGAGAAAATGCATCACCATTTAGGCTTTTAGCATACAAACCCGCCTCGTGAGCAAGCTTGTCAAACGCGGCTGCGTTATAAAAACCGGCGGTGCCTGGTTTCTTATCTGTGCCCGGTTTTTCAAAGAAAACACCGATGGTCGCAGCACCTCCACCAAAAGCGGCGGTAATACGAGACGAAAGGCCGTAGCCACTGGATGAGCCTACAACAAGTACACGTTTCGGTGCATTTTTGATAGGGCCTTGTGCTTTGGTGTAAGCAATTTGTTCTTTTACATTAGCTTCACAACCCACAGGGTGCGTTGTCGTACAGATAAATCCACGAATTTTAGGTTTGATGATCATATTCAACTTCCTTCAAAAATCTCCGCTAGGATAAAAGTTTCGCTCGAAGATCTCACCCTATTTCTTTAAAAACAGGCAGAAATTGCAAGTGGTTGGATCTCTCGTGGCTCAAAAAATCAGGGCACCCGACTAGGATGCCCTGATATATGGTCACACTTTTAGTAACGATATTCGCGACTAAGCAACATGATTAAGCTTTGGCTTTCCCGGCTTATTGGTCATCACCTCGCTCAAGTCATGGCTAAAGTGATCAACTTGAATCGCTTTATAACGCAGTTTGTCTGCGGCCAAAATTTGGTCTACTTCAGTTTGAGTCAACACATTTTCGCTTAAGGCTTGAGCCAATCGCTCAGTCAGGGCACCTTTACGCGCAATTTTACCCTCTTTGGCTGCGCGGAACAGCTTGCGCTCAAGTGCACTGATACCATACATCGCCAAAAACGCTTTTTCCATCAAGCCAACGCTATCGTCTTCCTCTGGCCCAATGTAGCAAAGATGAGTGAGACGATCTCGATGTGCTCCAGGAGTCATTAAGCTTTCCGCCAGTTTGACCGACAGCTCATCGCTAGGTTTGTCATAATGATTGCCCAAAGGGAAGACCAACACCTTAAGTAAGCGCCCAACCACTTTGTTGGGGAAGTTGCTGTACGCCTCTTGCAAAGATTTAGCCGCGTGGTACAAACAATATTGCACCGCGTAGTGCACGTAATCTAAATCAGTTTGTTGGCGGCCTTCATCTTCATACTTTTTCAAGGTCGCTGAAGCCATGTACAGATAACTCAAACCATCACCTAAACGCGCTGAAATCATCTCTTTACGTTTAAGATCGCCACCTAACGTCAACATAGCGAAATCGGCACTCACGGCAAGTGCTCGGCTAATGCGCGTTAACTGTTGGTAATACGCTTTTGTTGGGCCGCTCATCTGCGCTTTGACAAAGCGCGAACCCGTTAATGCAGCACCGAGCGCCCCAAAGGTATTTTTGGTCGCGTGGCTAATGTGCTTAAACAACAGCTTATCGAAATCTTTCGCGCCTTGCTCTGTATCAGGATTAGCCGCCGCTTCCATCTCTTTCAAAACATAAGGATGACAGCGAGTGGCACCTTGGCCAAAGATCATCAAATTGCGAGTTAGGATATTGGCCCCTTCAACCGTAATTGCGACCGGGATACCAAGATAATGTGTTCCGAGGTAGTTCATTGGTCCATCTTGAATCGCTCGACCAGAGTGAATATCCATCGAATCATTTAAAATTGTGCGCGCAATTTCTGTCATATGGTATTTGGCAATGGCGGTCACTATACCCGGCTTTTCTTTCAAATCGAGCGAGGTTGTGGTTAAGGTTCGTGTCGCTTCAAGCAAATAAGTTAAGCCACCGATACGGCCCAGTGCTTCAGCTACCCCTTCAAATTTACCAATTGACATGCCAAATTGCTTGCGCACATAAGCGTATGCACCTGTCGTGCGCGAAGTTAAGTGACCAATCGCCGTACCAAGTGCGGGTAATGAAATACCACGCCCTGCCGACAAACATTCCACCAGCATGCGCCAGCCTTTACCCGCATAGTCAGCACCACCGATGAGCCAATCCATCGGGATGAAAACATCTTGACCACGCGTTGGGCCGTTCATAAACGCAAGACCGAGTGGATCATGTCGCTCGCCAATTTCCACGCCTTTGTGATTAGCAGGGATCAACGCGCAGGTAATACCGATATCGAGCTTATCGCCTAGAAGTTTTTCAGGATCACTGAGTTTGAAAGCTAGGCCTAGCACAGTTGCAACCGGAGCCAGCGTGATATAACGCTTATTCCAACTGAGTTTAATCCCAAGGACTTCTTTGCCCTCGTGCTTGCCGTAACACACCACGCCTTGATCAGGAATGCCGCCAGCATCGGAGCCTGCTTCTGGCCCGGTCAGCGCAAAACAAGGGATATCCGTACCGTCAGCTAAGCGAGGAAGCCAGTAGTCTTTCTGTTGTTGTGTACCGTAGTGAGAGAGAAGCTCTCCCGGACCAAGCGAGTTTGGCACCATCACTGTAACAGCGGTACTGATACTGCGCGTCGCAATCCGTGACACTATGGTGGAGTTAGCGAGTGCGGAAAATTCACGACCACCGTAAGCCTTTGAAATAATCAAAGAGAAGAAACGCTCTTTACGCAGAAACGTCCACACTTCCGCAGGCAAGTCGCGATCTTCTTTCACGATTTTATGGTCATCTAACATAGACAGCAGCGTTTCCAATTCATTATCAATGAAAGATTGCTCTTCATCTGACAAGGTTGGTTTTGGGTAATGATGCAGCTTGGTAAAGTCTGGACGACCTGAAAACAGTTCACCATCCCACCAAACGCTGCCCGCTTCCATCGCCTCTTTTTCTGTCTCCGATAACGGAGGCAAAACTTGCTTAAACAGTTTAAAGGCGGGGTCGCTTATCCATTTTCTTCGTAGAGAGCTCATGATCAGATCCTTTTGTTCGCTTGGATTGTTACTTCTTATAATAGATTTAATTGGGTTAATCAGCCGCAACGCCGGCGGCTAAATAAGGAATAAGTAAGTCGACGACGGCTTTGGCATCCACTTGGTTGCCAAAATCACTTTCGGCAATCTCAGCCAATGCTTGGCTCGACGCCATGGTAAAAACACACGTGCCTAACGTGAAGTGCAAACGCCAGAATAGAGTTTCAGGCGTCAGTTTTGGGTTCGCCTTCATCACTGACTGAGTAAACAGTGACAATACATCGCTGTAGCGTGTGGTGATAAACCAACGCAAATGACCTTGCACATCGGTATAGCCGCGACCAATCAACAACATAAAACGGCTGGTACCATTGGGCCTAACATCATTCAACGCACGTAATGGTGTACGCAATGACTCAAACACTTCCGACATTTGATATTCATCTTGGGAGTTTAACTCCTGCAGCGCTTGTTGAACGGCCGGCATAAATGCTTCTAAATAACGATTCAACACTGCACGCACTAACGTTTTCTTATCACCAAAATGGTAGTTAACCGAGGCTAGATTTACTCCAGCTTTGCTGGTGATAGCTCGTAACGATGTATCGTTGAAGCCATGTTCAGCAAACAATCCCTCTGCAACATCTAGGATTTTTTCTTTGGTACTACTTCTTGGTGCCATTTCAATCACTCGTATCAAACAGGTGTTTGAAATATACTATCGACACAATTGATTAACAAGCAATTAACATCACATTTTTACGAAATGATCGGAGCTGAAGAGTAAAATACAAGTAAGCTAATGAAAGATAAATATTTTAAAAATAAATTGAAAAAAATGGCTTTAAGATGGAACTGATTGTGAAATGCTCAGTCTCAATAAGTGTAGTTAGCAGAGCATTAAGAATTTTACAGGCCGTCAAATTTTTCTTCTTACTGTAACTACCGATATGCTGCTTTTTCTTATTAACTCCTATGTTTATTTGTATCCGCCCAGCGCCTTTTGCTCTGGGCTTTTTTTTGCCGCATGAGAGGCAAAGCAGTAACTGACGAGCGATAAAATCGGCCAACACTGCAATTTTTACTCAGGTCAGTATATACTACGGCCCTTTTCTGCTCGAAAATCATCATGAAACTGTCTGACACCCCCATAACACAACATACTTTTGCCAATAACCGCTTCTATTTAAAACGTGATGATCAACTTCACAGCCATTTTTCAGGAAATAAAGCGCGTAAGTTTATGGCGTTATTGGATAGCGATCTCCCCGGCATCAGCACTTTAATCAGCTATGGTTCGGCGCAGTCGAATGCTCTCTATTCTCTTGCGGCTCTTGCGCGCATTAAAGGGTGGAAATTTGAGTTTTATGTAGACCACATTCCAACGTGGTTACAACAAAGGCCGATTGGCAACTATCGTGGTGCACTGGATTTAGGAGCGCACATCATCGAAGTTAACCCCATCAATATAATGGCCCCCGAGCAGTATATTGATACGATCCGTCAGCCTGATGCTTCATGCTTAGTCGTACCGGAAGGCGGTCGCTCAAAGGTGGCCGAAACGGGCATTAAGCAGTTGGCTCTAGAAATTCTCAACTGGATGAGGATGGAGACAAAAACGCAATTCGTCGTTGCGTTGCCCTCCGGGACAGGAACCACTGCGATCTACCTGCAAAAATATCTAAAACCGCACGGCATTGAGGTTCTGACCTGTGCTTGTGTAGGGGGAAATGACTACCTCATCCAACAATTTGACGAGCTTGAAGAGCGCCAGTACCCTACGATTATATCTACAGAGAAAAAGCATCACTTTGGACGATTGTACGAAGCCGATTATCGGATGTGGCAAAATCTACTTGAGCAGACTCATGTGGAATTTGACCTGTTGTATGACCCTATGATGTGGCAATGTTTGTTACCTTGGATGGAAGCTCATCCAGAAAAAACGGTGATTTATATTCATCAAGGTGGGTTACTGGGCAATGAAAGTATGCTGCCCCGCTATCAGCGGCAATTTGATTAACTACCTCACTATAAATAGGAGATACACCATGCTGAAGTACTGTGTTTGGTTATTATTGATTGCTCCTAGCTTTGGCTACACGAAAGTAATCACTACCGCTTCGCTACCGGTTGTGGTGGCTACAGAAGGTAAAGCTTTGCAACGTGTTTGCTATTATAAGGACCAAGCTTATTCTATCGGTGCAGTGATTCAAGTCGGTGAGCTGTATATGATCTGCCAGGAGGCCAATGATTTTGAAACCAATGGCCCCTTAAGATGGGGGTTACTGACTCAACAAAAATAGTGAGAGGAAGGTTAGTTTAAGCCTCCCATTAGGGTGTATTTCACTTCCAAATATTCGTCTAGCCCCTGCTTTGCTCCCTCGCGGCCAAGACCTGACTCTTTGATGCCGCCAAACGGTGCGACTGTAGTTGATATCAAACCTTCGTTAATACCAACAATGCCGACTTCCAGTGCCTCACTCAAGCGCCAAGCCCGAGCCAGTGACTGTGTATAGCAGTATGCAGCTAATCCAGAATCCGTGTGGTTTGCACGCTCAATTACTTCCTCTTCGTGAGAGAAACGGAACAAAGGTGCAAGTGGGCCAAAGGTTTCTTCTTGAGCCACCAACATCTCTTCTGTCATCTCAGTTAATACGTGAGGCTCAAACAAACGGCTACCGGTTTGAGGCAGAGTGCCATATTGCACTAAAGCGCCCTGCGCGGTGGCATCCGCAATATGTAATTTGACTTTAGCCACCGCCGCATCATTGATTAAAGGCCCCATTGTTACGCCTGATTCCAACCCATTTCCCACAATCAGCTTGCTGACTTTATCAACCAATTTTTTAACAAATTTATCGTACACGCCCTCTTGCACATAGATTCGATTGGCACAGACACAAGTTTGACCAGCGTTACGAAACTTCGCCACCATCACCCCCTCTACGGCGGCATTAATGTCGGCATCATCAAACACAATAAAAGGGGCATTACCACCCAGCTCGAGCGACAACTTTTTGATGTTGTGCGCGCACTGTGCCATTAATATTTTCCCCACTCCTGTTGAGCCAGTAAATGAGAGTTTGCGTACCACTTTGCTGCTGGTTAATTGCTGCCCGATTGCGATTGCCTCTCCGGTCACCACTTGCAATAAGCCAGCGGGAAGCCCAGCACGATGCGCCAATTCCGCCAAAGCAAGAGCAGTAAAAGGCGTATCTGGTGCTGGTTTGAGTACCACTGCGCACCCAGCCGCAATCGCTGGAGCACATTTACGAGTCACCATAGCCGCAGGGAAATTCCAAGGCGTGATCGCAGCAACCACACCAATAGGTTCTTTCGATACCAGTATTCTTGCATCCGCTTTATGACTCGGGACAAGCTCACCATAAGCTCGTTTTGCCTCTTCGGCATACCATTCGACAAAGCTGGCAGCATAGCTGATCTCGCCTTTCGCTTCCGCTAAAGGTTTGCCTTGCTCGTTGGTTAAAATCAGTGCCAGATCATCGCTGTGTTCAACAATCAATTCATACCAAGCTCTAAGCACTCTCGCTTTGTCCGCCGCTGGCTGTTTTTTCCACAGTTTCTGCGCAAACTCTGCACCCTCAATCGCTTGTTGAACTTGCGCACTATCTAGCTGCGGAACCGTTCCAATCAGAGTGCCGTCATAAGGGTTGTAAACGGTTGAGGTGAGCGAGTTGGATGCACAAACCCATTGACCATTGAGATAACATTGTTGTTTAAAAAGTTGAGGATCACGAAGCTGCATGACAATGCTCCTAGCGATGAATAAGGGGGAGAGAACAGGGTAAAAGGAAACTGAGTCAGGTTCAATTGATAAACGGTATTATTCAGGGATTGCGACTATCTACTCATGCATCAAGCTCGACACGGCCACTCCCTATACAGAAAAATGGTGTTAACTCACCACGTCTTCCACTGTAAAAACTCCCCTTAGGGGATCAATGTTTTGACAATAAGTGTTACCCACCACCTCTTTCGCTTGATACATCGCCTCATCAGCCAAGGCCATTAAATGGTGCATACTATTGGTTTGTAAGGGGAAATAGCTGATACCGACACTAACACCAACGGTTAGGCTTTGCCCTTCAAACTCAATGGGCAGCCCTAAGCATTTGATGATTTGTTTGACTTTCTCTGCGACAAAGTCGTACTCATCAATCAGATCGAGGCACACTACAAATTCATCGCCTCCAAGCCTTGCCGCAAAATCAGATTGGCGGATACTGGCCTCTAAGCGAATCGCGATTTGCTTTAAAATTTCATCTCCCGCGCAGTGGCCTTGAGTGTCGTTGATAGTTTTGAAATTGTCCAAATCAATGAAGAGCAGCGCTAACTTCACCTTAGTCCTGTTGGCTTTTACGATGGCGTTATCCAACAACTTTTCAAACGCTCGCCGATTAAGTAACCCCGTCAACGAATCATGTTCAGATAGAAACTGAAGCTGATCTTTTTGGATTTTTAACTCTGAGGTTTGTCGCTCAACCTCTAATTGCAATTCATCTTTTGTCACGGTTGTCGTTTTTAGTGAGACCTTCATATGGTTAAAAAAGTCAGCCAAAGCTACAAATTCAATATCCAGATTAACTGGTTCAATCTTGCTTTCAAGGTCACCATACGTCAAAGCTAGGATACCTTGTTTAATTGACGCAAACCCTCTTTTGAAACGTTTCAAAATCAACCACGCAATGCCACTCACTAAGATTGAAAAAAATAATATTTTCAGTGCACTCAACATCAAGGTCATTTGTTGACTCTCAATGCTTTTTGCTAAGACTGATTTTTGTAAGTAAAACAACTCTTCAGTCATATTTTGCACGAGCATATTGTAACGTGAATGTAGCAGCCCTTTCGCACTAATTAAAGAGTTAATTTTTTCTTCATGGTATTGATTAGTAAGCTTTTTTTCTTGTTTCAGTAAGACAGAAAGGCTAGAATTCATGCGTTGTAAGTTTTCAATATGTTTGCCCATCATCTTATGATTAAGCAGTCTCTTGGAGAGGCTTTGCTGAGCAATATCAACCTGGTCCAAACTTGATACATCAGAATACTGCAGGAAAATCCAAAGTTGGCTACGCAACAAATCCACACTCAATTGGATCTGCATAATATCTTCTAGATCTTTTTTTGTTTGCTCTTGTTCTTTAAGTAAGCCCCACAGAGAAAAAGTGATCAAAAGGATTAGAAATGCCGTGGATGCGAACAATAATGTCAATTTACGTACAATCGAACTGATCATTTTATCGATACCTTAGTACGTAGCACTTCCTCGATCGGCTTGGAAGCAAGCACTGTCCGAAAATCCGGCTTGTCGCCCGTAACCATACCAGCCTCAATCGCCCATCTTGCTTGAAGCTGTAAGTTAGATAAAAGTGCATTACCTAACGACAAACGAAATACATAATCATTCCAAGACCACTCGAGTTGGGGTAACGGAATATTTAAGGCCTGTGCAATCACCTCTCTCGATTGTTCAGGATTGAGGTTAATCCATTCATTAGCCTCTTTTAATGCGCGTAATATTGCCACTATCTCGTCATGCGCCTCTTCGACGGTTGCTTTCATCGAAAGTAAATTAAACGACAAATGATAAATACCAGATAGCCCAAGGTTCAATACATCGGATGGTGCAGAGGTTTCAGTTTTATAACCGTAAGGTTCCCAAACAGAAATAGCATCAACTTGTGAGGAGAATAATGAGTCATTTAGCGCTTCTGGTGGTAAATAGACTTTTTCAACAGCCATCTCTTTCAGGTCACTGGCAATCAACAATGAATCAAAGTAAAACTCACTGGCACTCGCCTTAACGATGCCTACTTTTTTACCTTCCAAGTCACTCAGGTTAACAATGCCTAATCGCTCTAACGTGAGCAGCTTTAAATCGTTATCTGACTCAACAAAACTGGTTAATAGTGCAAAATCATTACGCTGGAAAAGCTTAAACATAACCACCGACTCAGAGGCAGTCGCATAGTCTACATTCCCACTAAACAAAGCTTGAGAACAGGCCACACCTCCAGAACAGGGCACTAGTTCGACATTCACCCCTTGTTGTTCAAAAAAACCCAAACTTTCGGCAATAATAAAGGAGGAAGAGAGTGGCGTTTGCGAAACCGCTATTCTTACTTCTTTACGCTCTTCAACACGGCTAGCATCATAAAAATGACCAAGTTGCCTATTAAAAATAGCAATAGTGACTACCAATACAACAATAGCCACTGCAACTTTATGAAAGGTCTGAGCTTTGTGCTTTTTCGTAACCATAGCCAATAATTGAAATTAGTTTTATATATGACAGTTTAGCTCTGAATTGGAATTATTTTTGAGTGAATGGCTATTTAATAACTTTTAGCAGGGGATGCATTGAGATTTTTTAGATTAAACAGTGAGTTAAGCTTGAGTTGACATGGTATTTTACGCAGAAAAAGCCGTAGACGATCGTCTACGGTTTAGAATATGGCGGTGAGCAAGAGATTCGAACTCTCGATACGTTGCCGTATACACACTTTCCAGGCGTGCTCCTTAAGCCACTCGGACAACTCACCAAATTATATTGTGGTTAGCGCATTTGGCTAACGAGGCGCTAATTTAATGATTCTATAAGATTAGGTCAAGCCAAAATAATAAAAAAGCCCACCACTTTGGTTCGTTTGACTACTTATTGACTTATTTGATGAAATTCAATACAAGCTTTTCTTCAGTGAGTGTCACGATTAGGCGCTACGATGATAGCCAGGGACACGGAACCAACGGCGGCACATATCTAAAAAATAGCCATAGAGAACGCCCATTCCACACGACACAATGGCATTGCTTGATACTGCGGTTATGATCTGCTCTGTAGATGCGCCTACAGCCCATAGAATGGCGGCATAGACAGGAGATTGAAATAGAACGTAAGCAACCAAATCCGAGACATTCTTCATTAAGCCAGTCTCAGACCATTGACGTCCCTGGTGCAGAATAAAGTCACGAAATAAGCCATAAGGCCATGCTATTGCGATATTAACTGGGATAGACAGTGTACGTGATGCTAGCGACTGTTCGAAGGTCATTCCAGAGATGAAAATTTCAATGATCATGCCTGATATAAAACAAAAAACAACCATTGCAAATGTGTCCGCCGCAGCATGACGAATACAAAATGGGCCACGAGCTTTCATTACTTCCCTCTACACAATAGATATAACTATTAAATATGCCAATCAGCAATACAGATACCTAGAAAATAACAACAAGCTAGATAATGAGGGAATTAGAACACATATTTTGTAGATTTAGTGACCAATTTTAATTAACTTAGGTAAATTTATAACCAATTTTGAATCAGAAACTAGAATCTAACGCTATTCTTTAAATTCCTGTTACAACGCATTCTTACTAAATCTTAAAATGGTTATTTAATTACAAAAATCGGAAAGCAATACCGTTAGCAAATCGACTTGCTGCTGTGTAGGTAACTGGTGTTTTTCTAAGCTTGTTTGGGTATCGATTAACACTTGATGAATATGAGTATTTTCAATCTCCGGCAACTGTTGTATCAAACGTTGAATCATGGCTAATGCAAGTTCTATGTTTTGATCTTCCACGGCCATATAAAACGTCACCAATGATTCCTCTGCTGAGCCTATCTTTAGCGGCATAGAGGACTCTGGATGATATTGATACAGTTTTTCGACAAATTGGAAAAGAGCATCATCTAATTCATTGTCATCAATGGGTTTGGTGACAATATAATCAGCACCGGCCGACAACATTCGCTCACGAGTTTCTTTGAAAACATCAGCAGTACAACCAAAAATGAGCACATTACGTTGCTCCCCAACTAAGATCCGAATCGCAGACACCGCTTCTACGCCATCCATTACGGGCATATGGTTATCCATCAATATCAGGTCATAATTCCCGCCAACAACCGCTTGAATTGCCAATTCACCATTCTCAACACAATCGCATGTAAACCCTTTATTCTTCATAAAGGTTTCGATGATGATAGAGTTGGTCCGGTTATCTTCCACAATGAGAGCTTTCAGTCCTTGGTAATTAAGCTTGCGACGTGGCTTGACTTCAATGGTCCCGGGCGTCGTTATTTCTATCGCTAGCATAACGTGAAAACTGGTACCAATTCCTAACTCACTGGTTACCGTGACTGTCCCATCCATTAGCTCTACAATTTGTTTTACAATCGCTAAGCCCAACCCCGTTCCACCAAAACGCCTTGTCGTCGATGATTCAGCTTGTTCAAATGGGCGGAATATTTTTTCCTGAGCCTCTTTTGCTATACCTATCCCCGAATCCCGTATCCGAATAGAAAGATACCGTTTATCTTCCATCTGCTGCTCTTTTAGAGTCACTTCGACAAAGCCGTGAGAGGTAAACTTAACCGCATTATTCAGTAAATTAAACAGAATCTGTCTCAATCGTGCTTTATCTGAGTAATACCAGCGATCGTGAACAATATCGCTGTAAATCCTAAACTGCAGTCCTTTTTCATTGCATAAGGTATGGTAAACACTGTTAATGCTACCAATCAGTGAATCCAAGGGGAAACGGGTGTTATCAAGTTCTAATCGCCCTTGTTCAATCTTGGAGAAATCGAGAATTTCGTTAAGCAGCACCATCATGTGCTCGCCAGACTCATACAGACTATTAAGGTGTTGCCTCTGTTCTGGGGAAAGCTCTGTTTTCAATAAGATTTGCGCGGTTCCTAAAACACCATTCATTGGAGTTCTGATTTCGTGTGACAGAGTTGCTAAGAAGGCACTTTTGGCTTGAGTGGAAGCTTGAGCTTTCACTTTTTCCGCTTCAAGATAAACGGTTTTTTGGTTAAATGAATCGATAAGCTGGCGGATCTCATCTTGGCTTCGATACGGCATATCGATAATACCGCCTTGTTTAGAATCACTCACTTTTTTGGCTATGATGGTAATCGGTTTGATCACATATTGATTGATCAAGTAATAACCGATCATAACGCAAACTAAAAGGATTGGAATGATACTCCGTTCGACATTCATCACCAGATCAAACACTTCGTCATTCACTAACCGATGGGCATTAATAACATCAACTCGCCATTCAAAATCACCAAAACCGAAATGACTTACGTTAGCTTCTTCACGTATTATAAAATTATGTTCAGTGATCAGGGAGCCCCCCGAATCACTTAAGGATACGCCAAGGTTATAAAGCTCCGCTTGACTGGCAATAAATGTGGCTAACCCCGCCAATGACAGATCGACTGTTGCTACTCCAGAAAATTCACCGTTAACGTAATAGGGCGATGAAGCCGTGATCATCTGAACGTGCGTATAGGCATCGACATAGACTTCTGACCATACCACACTACCGACAGGCTTTTCTTTTGCTGCGTTGTACCACTCTTCGTTATCGTAACCATACGCTTCTTGATTGTTCCAAGAATGCAATTTGTCGACTTGACCGTCAGCGGCCCGATTATAAAACAGGCTACTGTATCGCTGCGATGCATTAATACTGTAGGGTTTCGGCCATAGCCCACCACTGACGACAACATCATCAAGTATAGTGAACAGCGAAGAGAGCATTCTGTCTTGCTCAGCTTGGTTAGTTGCAGCTTGCCCAAGGCTGACAATGCTTTGGAGCACACCAATAGAACGGTTGAGAGGTTCGCGAATTTGGGCTGATAACACTTCTGCACGAAGATCTAAATTCTGTTTTAATTCAGCTCGTAGTGGCGCTTCGACAATCCAATAAGTGACGGTACCTGTGATCGCAATAAAAAAGCAGAGATAAAAAGAAAGGGCGATAATGCTCTTCTTCTTCAATGAAATAGGTGCTCTCATAAATCCTTTCAATTTTTTCTTTTGTGCAAATTATAGTGAATAATCTTAGCGAGCAATATGTTGATTGTTGTAAAACATCACTAAAGCCAACAAATTATCAGCAAAGTTCGCACATTGTATCGCTTTAACGTTAAAATGGCTGCAAATACACTCGGCAACTGATGGGATCTGCTGTGAATTTACAAGAACTCCTTACCCAACCCGAACTAGAAGATAAATTGCTTAATGAGGCCAAAACTCAAGGTTTTGTCGCATCCATGGCGTCAGCGCCTAACTTGCTCCCGCCAGAGGAATGGCTCCCTTTTCTATGGGGGGGAGAAGAGATCGCGCCATTTAGCGAAGGCAAACAGCTAGAAACCTATTTCCAACTGATCGTTGAAATGTGGAATGACTATCGCCCTGCTTTGCTCGAAAATCAATGGAGCTGGCCTGCAGGTTGCTCACTCGATGAACAAGAAATAGTGACTGAACATGTCCGTGATTTTTGTGAAGGTTTTCTTCAAGGTTGGCAACTTACGCGTGATGATTGGGAAACGTTAATGCCTGAAGATAGCCAAGATAATGCGCTACTTGGGGGCGTGCTCCTTTCGCTGAGTATGCTTTATGATCCGGAGACGTCCTTAGCAACACTTTCCCAACAAGGTATGCAAGGACTCGACCAGTTTGAAGAAATCTATCAGGCCATACCGGTGATGTTGTGTGGCTTAACGCAGCGCGGCGCTCAATTGGCACTAGAGCAATAACTTTGTTTTTGAATAGTTTTATTTTCGAATAACGTTAATTTCAAATCAATTTGCTTGCGATAAAAAGGCTCTGAATAAGAGCCTTTTTTCATCCACTACCGCCGAAAGGAATTAGGCATTCCCTTTGACTTGCAAATTTAACTGTTCAGCAAAATCCAACATACGGTTTAATGGGATGAGTGATTTCACTCTCACGGCTTCATCGACGAAAATTTCGTGATCTTTACCGCCTTCCATAAGAGCTGACTCAATCGCTCGAAGACCATTCATCGCCATCCAAGGACAATGCGCGCAGCTTCGGCATGTTGCCCCTGCCCCTGCCGTCGGTGCTTCAATCAATTCTTTCTCAGGGACTAACTGCTGCATCTTAAAAAAGATGCCTTTATCGGTTGCCACAATCATTTTCTGTTGAGGTAAGGATTTTGCTGCCTTAATCAACTGGCTTGTAGAGCCTACAGCATCCGCAAGTTCTACCACACTGGCTGGTGATTCTGGATGCACAAGGATGGCTGCATCAGGATACAGTGCTTTCATCTTACGCAATGCATCGGCAGAGAACTCGTCGTGTACTACGCATTCACCTTGCCAGAGCAACATCTTTGCGCCCGTTTTTTTCTCGATGTATGAGCCTAAATGGCGATCTGGCCCCCAAATTATGGGTTTATCTTCCGCATCTAAGTGCTCAACAATATCAAGTGCAATGCTCGATGTAACCACCCAATCGGCACGAGCTTTGACCGCAGCCGATGTGTTTGCATACACAACAACGGTATGATCTGGGTGTGCATCACAAAATTCTGTGAATTTATCGGCAGGACACCCCAGATCCAAGGAGCATTCTGCTTTTAAGGCTGGCATTAAAATGCGTTTTTCAGGGGTTAAGATTTTTGCTGATTCGCCCATAAATCGCACACCAGCGATGATCAATGTACTGGCAGGATGGCGATTACCAAACTTGGCCATCTCTAATGAATCACCGACAAAACCGCCGGTTTCTTCAGCGAGAGCTTGAATTTCAGGATCGGTATAGTAATGCGCAATTAATACAGCATCTTTTTCTTTTAAGAGTTGTTTGATACTTGCTGTATAGGCTTGTTTTTGCTCAACCGTCAGTGGAATGGGCTTTGGCGGAAATGGATAAATAGTTTCAATCGTATCTAATATGTGGCTCATTGCTCTTGCTCTACGCAACTTCCAAGAATCCGAGCATTGTACACCGCACCTAGCGAAGGATCAAAAGCGATTCATAAAATAGTGTCGTTGAAAAAAGAGGCCACAAGGCCTCTTTTTATTAACTCAAATTGTTATCAATTCAAATTCTCTTTAGCAACCTTGGCAGACGCACTTGTAGGGTATTCATCCACAACTTGCTGATAATACTTATTTGCTTGCGCAGTATTATTATTGCGCTTGGCAATATCACCTAACTTAACCAGCGCATCAGCACGTTTATTGGAGTCACTGTAAGTGAGCACGGCGGCAAAACTTTGCGTCGCTTCTTTATCCTGCTTTTTCGCAAAATAGAGCTGCCCTAACCAATAATGGGCATTAGACGCAAAATTAGAATCTGGATAATCTTTTTGAAACTGTTGAAACGCTGCAATAGCACCACTGTAATCCCTTTTCTTCAGGATCAAATCAACCGCATTCTGATAGGCAGTTTGTTCATCAACATTGCTGCTAAACGTTCCTGCAATATCAGTGTCCGTTGTCGGCTGTGACGAACTTGTGGTTGTATTCTTCATTTCGCCACGTACGCGATCTAACTCGATAAAGAGTTCACGCTGACGCTGCAACATTTGCTGCATATCGTAGCTATTACGCTCTAACTGGCCACGTAATTCGCTGATTTCAAGTGCCATATCATCGAGCTGCTGCTGCATTTTGAGTTGAACGCTATTACGGTTTTCAAGCAGACGTTCAAGACGTTGTACATTAGATTCAGATGATGATTGTTGAGCACGAGATGTGCTTGCTGAAGAGCTATTGCTAAGATCGGATACTGGAGCTGGTGCAGCGAGTACTTGACCCGCTGCACTTGCCAGTAACGTAAGCGTTACAATTCGCTTTAAGTTACTGAACATGAGGCGATTCCTCGATTAGTATACGAGAACCGCGCGGCGGTTCTTCGCATACACTTCTTCAGATTGACCAAGAAGAAGTGGCTTCTCTTCGCCATAGCTAACGATCGAGATTTGGTCAGCTTGTACACCTAGCGCTTGTAGATATTTCGCTACAGCTTGTGCACGACGCTCACCTAGCGCGATGTTATATTCAGGCGTACCACGTTCGTCAGCATGGCCTTCGATGGTAACTTTCATTGCTGAATTTTTGCTTAGGTAAGCTGCGTGTGCAGCAAGCATATCTTCGTAATCACCAGCAATTGTCGCGTTATCAAATGCGAAATAAATGGTTTGAGTTTCACGAAGAGCTTGTTCCTTTAGCTCTTGTTCAGAGAGTTGGCCATTCGCATCAATTGGAGAAACTACAGTTGTATCAACGCTGTTTGCTGAACCTGAAGTAGACTGGTTAGTTTGAGTACCAGAAGCGTTTGTCGCTTCATCGCTTGAACTACATGCAGTTACTGCAAGTACTGGTAGCGCAATCAGTAGCCCTTTAAGAACTTTATTAAGTTGCATTTTTTTTCCTTACTTTTTGATACTTACTTGCTATAAAAACGGAGACCACGCAGGAGCCCTAACGCGACCATTTGTTGCCGGTAATCTAGCTTTGAAACGCCCATCTATAGACACCATCGAAAGTACATTCGCTTTGTTATAAATAGAACTGTATATGACCATACCACCATTGGGTGCAATACTTGGAGACTCATCGAGCAAAGTCTTTGTTAGAATTTGCACTGAACCCGTTTCCAAATCTTGTTTCGCCAGATTAAAACCCGAATTACTTCGGTTGACCATGACAAGGAATCGACCATCAGGCGTTATTTGTCCACCTAAATTCTGGCTGCCTTGCCATGTCAGACGATTGGTAGAACCGTCTGATAAATTTACTTGATATATCTGTGGTTTACCACCCCGATCCGAAGTAAATATTAGCGATTTACCATCAGGATGCCAGAACGGTTCTGTATTATTTGATCTGCCACTCGTTATTTGTTTCAGCTTCTTGGTTGCCAAGTCCAGAGTATAAACCTGTAAGCTGCCCGTTTTAGACAACACCAAAGCAAGGGTTTTCCCATCTGGCGAGAACCTCGGTGCCCCATTATGGCGTGGGTACGAGGTCACTTTCTCTCTTTCACCAGTATAAATATTCATGATGAATATTTCCGCTTGGCCGTTTTGGAAGCTCACATACGCCAGTTGCTTACCATCAGGTGACCAAGTCGGTGACATCAAAGGCTGTTTTGAACGAAGTACTAAACGTTCATTGTAACCGTCATAGTCAGCAACCCTTAGCTGGTAAGGATATTGTTCATCGTCGTTGACCACCACGTAGGCAATACGAGTGAGAAACGCACCCTTATCACCCGTGAGTTCTTGATAGACCAAATCTGAAATTCGATGCGCATACTCACGCATTCGGTTTGCTGGTACGGTGGCAACTTTATTGAATAAAACATGATCTTTAGAAATCACCAACTGTCCATCGTTACTTAATGCTTTGCTTTGGCCTTGTGTCAGTTGACCACGCACTACATCTACCAGTTGGTAGTTGATGACATAGTTACCTTCTGCATTTTGCGTAATGCTACCTGTGAGCAAAGCATCAACACCAATACTGGTCCAAGCATCAAACTTCACATCGGTTTCATTGTAAGGCGTTTGTGGCATTTTGCTGGTCGCAATCGGGCTGAATTTACCACTACGTTGCAAATCTGACGCGATCACCGCAGAGACATCCTGCGGTAATTTGGTTTTGCCTTCCCACTTAAACGGTACGATAGCAATCGGCCTTGCTGAATTAATGCCGTCGGTGATCACAAGCTCCAATGCGGCGTTGGCGAGCTGTACACTACTTGCGATGACAAGTAGGCATCCTAACATCAATCGCTTTAACACAAGCTTTTCCTTTTAATTTGGTTCTACAGTTAAATTAATGTCTTTCAATTGATTGACTACATCAAGATCATCTTTGGGCAGCGGAAACGTCCCCACCTGCGCCACAGCACGTTTTGTCGCCGCGCATAACCTTGAGTCACCATCAATAATGCTTAGATTACCGACTATTGCTCCAGTTCCCGTTGGAATGAGCCGTAGGTTCACTTTGCACTGTTTACTTTTAAAACTGTCTTCAATCAGCAAATTTTGTTGAATGAGCTGCACATAAATTTCTCCATATCGCTGAGCTTCACTCATTACAAATTGAGAACGAGCTGAACTATTTTGCTCTGCTTCTGTTTCTAACCCAGAAAAAATGTTATTCAGCGCCGCTTCTTGTTCTTTGCGTTCACGCTCCAATCTCTCTAGACGTGCTTTCTCTTTTTTTGCATTTTCGGCCGCTTTCTTCGCCTCTTGTTCTTTGGCTATTCGCTCTTTCTCGGCTCGCTCTGCTGCTTCTCGCTCTTTACGAGCTTTCTCTTTAGCTTGTTCTGCCTCTTTTTCACGGGCAATGCGTTCTTTTTCCGCTTTCGCAATTTCAGCCTCTTTAGCGATGCGCTCCTGCTCTGCTTTTTTTACCGCTTCTTCTTTTATCTTACGTTCCGTTTCCGCTTTTACCGCTCGCTCTTTTTCTTTACGAGCTCGTTCTTCTGCCACTTTACGCTCTTGTTCTTTTTCGGCACGTTGCTTTTCAGCTTCTCTGGCCGCTTTCGCTTCCTGAGCTTGTTGTTCTTTTAGTTGGCGAATATTCTCTTCTTCCGCCTTGCGGTTTTTTTCCAACTGCTCACTTTCGCGGCGTAACTTATCCAGCCGATCCTGCTCTTTTTTGGCAGCAGCTTCACGCTGGTTACGAATTTGCTGGGCTTGTTTTTGTACCAGTTGTGGATCAATCACCACAGCTTGAACCATCTGCCCTGCAGGCTCGGGCTTAGTTAGGCTAAAATCCGAACCCCATAACAAAGCAATGATCAACACTATATGCAAAACAGCCGAGATAATGATGGGCTTTTTGTAATCACTTTTTTTGGATTTATGATCTTTCATGAACAGTACAAACTATCCTTTAATTTCGGTTAGCAGACCTACTTTTGAAATGCCCGCACGATTCAATTCATCCAGAACCAGTATCACTTCTGCATAAGGCGTTGCAGCATCACCGCCAACCGCAACCGGTGAATCCGGTTTCAACGACAGCTCTGCTTTGACTCTAATGATGACATCTTGCAGCGAAAGACCCCGCTCGACTTCCTCATTATTTACGCTCAACCCGAGACGACCTTCTTTATCTATTTCCACGATGATAAAACTACTATCACTATCACCTTTCAGCTCAGCCGCTGACTTTGAAGTGGTGGTTTTAGGAAGCTCGACATCAACGCCTTGAGTGACAAACGGTGATGTCACCATAAAAATAATCAGCAACACGAGCATAACGTCGATATAAGGGACAACGTTAATCTCAGCTGTCAACTTGCGCTTTTTACGCTGGTAACCCACCATCGTCTATTCCCTACCAGCCATCGCTTGGCGGTGAAGAATGCTATGAAATTCTTCAGAAAAGGTGGCGTAATTATGCTCTAATTTGCTAACTTTATTGCTCAACCTGTTGTAAGCCATCACCGCAGGAATAGCCGCAAATAAACCCATGGCGGTCGCAATCAGCGCCTCTGCAATACCAGGAGCCACCATTGCTAACGTCGCTTGCTTCACCGCACCTAACGCAATAAATGAGTGCATGATTCCCCATACCGTACCAAATAATCCAATGTATGGGCTGATAGAACCCACGGTCGCTAGAAATGGCAGACTGGTCTCTAACTCGTCCACTTCCCTTGCGACAGCAACTCGCATCGCACGTCCCGTCCCTTCCATGATGAAATCAGGTGAAGTGGCGTTAGTCTTGCGTAAACGTGCAAATTCGGTAAAGCCAGAATAAAAAATCTCTTCTGTACCCAAAAGTTCATCTTTACGCTTTTTGACATCTTGATAAATAACGGATAAGTCAGTACCAGACCAAAATTTGTCTTCGAAAGCATCAGCGTTCTTTTCTGCTTGGGAAAGGACTTTACTACGTTTGATGATCATCGCCCACGAAACGATAGACATCCCCAAAAGGATTAGCATCACCATCTTGACCAATAAGCTGGCTTGCAAAAACAGATCGAGAATTGAGATATCAGCAGTCACTATGGGTTAACTCCAAAATTATTGATTGAGGCATCGCTTTGGGCCTCATGTTCTGATTGTCGATGCATGCTACCTTAACTATTGCTTTACACAATACTTTACCTTCAGGATTGACGAGCTCCTGACAGAAGATCAGTGAGGCTTTTTTCAACGCCAAAATCACAGTATTTATCGCCAGCATATCGTCTAAACGTGCAGCTTGTAGAAAATCGATGTCAACGTGCCTGACCACAAAACCAATGTTCTGCTGCAAAAGCGTCTGCTGAGACACTCCAACTGCGCGTAACATTTCAGTTCGGGCTCGTTCAAAGAATTTAAGATAGTTTGAGTGATAGACGACACCACCAGCATCCGTATCTTCATAGTAAATCGTTACAGGCCAATGAAAGGCTGAGGCTGTATTTTGCACAAAGGTTCCAACACATATACAGATTTAGGCGGATACTATAACGCAACTCATTGACGTTAGTACAAGCATTGAGTGGACTTTTACAAAACTTGAAACAAAAAATTAGTGCTGTCTCAAAGAGGCAGCACTAATGTGGGTCGTTAATCAACCTTCGACAGGTTATTCATACACAGTAAATATCAAACTAGTCGAATAATCGTTAGGTAAATTAAGATCGATAATGAAATGTAGGGGCTAAACAATAATTGCCAAAACCATTTGCGTGGTCTAAAGCCAACACCAAAAACCATACTTGCACACAGCGCCCATATCATGAGTGGTGAAATAACCGCGTTAAAACCACCAATGCTCTGAGAATACAACTCGGGATCCCACATAATCATGGCGATATGATAAAAACCAAGCAAGAGCGATAAGACTCTGAGCAGAGTCTTATCAACCAGTTTATGGTACTCAGTGACTTGCATTGCAAGTTTACTCACTGTCTTTGTCCATCATTTCAGAATGCTCTAACCAAAGAGCGTTGATGATGCCAAATGCACAAGCTAAAAGCACACCTAGAATCCATGCGAAATACCACATATCTATGCTCCTTAGTAAAGTGAGTTTTTGTTTTCTTCAATAAACTTGCTATCAAGACGACCAAACATCTTGTAGTAAGTCCAAGTGGTGTAACCAAGAATGATAGGTACCATTACAAAAGCGACCACTGTCATTAAGTTCAACGTCAATTCACTCGATGTTGAGTCCCACATGGTCAAGCTGTTACTTGGTACTAAGCTTGAAGGCATGATAAATGGGAACATCGCAAAACCAGCGGTGAAAATCACACCCGCATTGGCTAAGCTAGAAGCCAAGAATGCGAGACCACCTTTTTCAAAACGCGACGCCAACACAGCAAGTAGTGGCATGGCAACACCCAAAGCTGGTGCGATCCATAGTAATGGGTAAGCGTTGAAATTAGCCATCCACGCCCCCGCCTCACGTATCACTTCTTTATTGAGTGGGTTTGATGCAGCATGTGTATCAATTACGCTGGTAATCACGTAACCATCGATGTTTTGGATCCAAAACCCTGCAGCGACGAAAGTAACAGCAACCAACAAGCCCATTAGTTGAGCGACGCCACGAGCGCGTGCATGCAGCTCATCGGTGGTTTTCATCTGTAGCCAAGCGGCACCTTGTAAAATAATCATAAACAAGCTGACTAAGCCACAAAGCAGAGCAAATGGGTTCAACAGACCAAAAAATGAACCGTGATACGTTGGCATCATGAAATCACTGAGTTGGAATGGCACGCCTTGTAGTAAGTTGCCAAAGGCAACACCAAAGATGACTGGTGGTACAAAGCCACTAATTGAAATACAGATATCCCAAGTATTACGCCACTTTGGATCTTCAATTTTTGAACGGTAATCCAAACCAATCGGACGAAGCCATAATGCAGCCAATGTTACAATCATAGCCAAATAAAATCCGGAAAATGATGTCGCATAGACTAACGGCCAAGCCGCAAACAGTGCACCACCTGCCGTGATAAGCCAAACTTGGTTACCATCCCAGTGTGGGGCAATAGAGTTGATCATGACACGACGCTCACTGTCATTCTTACCAATGACGGGAACAAGAGCACCAACGCCCATGTCAAAACCATCTGTGATTGCAAAACCAACCAGCAGTACGCCGATCAGCACCCACCAAATTAGTCGCAAGATTTCGTAATCAAACATTATTCTATCTCCCTGCCTTATGCTTCGACTTGACGGCTAACTTTGTCTTCAACAGAGTTTGCGTTTTGCTCAAAGTGATAACGACCAGTTTTCAGGCTGCTAGGCCCTTTACGAGCAAATTTAACCATCAGGTAAACTTCAGCAATCAAGAACACAGTGTACAGTGCAAGAATCGCAAACAATGAGGTCCATAATTCGCCCAGAGTTAGCGCAGAAGCGGCAACATTGGTCGGCAATATTTCACCAACAGCCCATGGTTGACGGCCATATTCAGCAACAAACCAACCCGCTTCAATTGCAATCCACGGTAGAGGAATACTGAACAAGGCGGCTTTAAGTACCCATTGTTTTTGCTCAATTTTCTGACGGCAAGTTTGAATAAATGCTGCACCAAAGACAAATAGCATCACAAAACCAACACCGACCATCAGACGGAATGACCAAAATAGTGGCCATACGGTTGGAATTGAATCATCGGCGGCGGCTTGAATTTGCTCTTCCGTTGCGTCCGTCACTTTTTCGGTATAGCGCTTAAGAAGTAAACCATAACCTAAGTCACCTTTCACTTCGTCAAATGCATCCATATTCGCTTGAGATTTTTCACCCGCACGAAGTTTTTCTAGTAAACCATAGGCATACATACCGTTACGGATGCGATCGACGTGATCATCACGTAAATCACGCAACCCTGTGACTTCAGTATCGAGAGAACGTGTAGCGATAATACCCATCACGTATGGAATTTTTACTGCATAATCGGTGTGCATGGCGTCTTGGTTAGGCAAACCAAACAGTGTAAATGCAGCCGGTGCAGGTTCCGTGTGCCACTCAGCTTCAATCGCAGCCAGCTTCACTTTTTGAACTTCACCTACTTCATATCCTGATTCATCACCAAGCACAATCACGGACAAAATAGCGGCCATGCCGAATGATGCAGCGATAGCGAATGAGCGGCGTGCAAACGCAACGTCTCGGCCTTTCAGCAAGTAATATGAACTAATACCAAGAATGAACATCGCACCAGTGGTGTAACCAGAAGCGACGGTATGCACAAATTTTACTTGAGCGACAGGGTTGAAAACGACTTCAGCAAAGCTGACCATTTCCATACGCATAGTTTCAAAATTGAATTCTGCGCCGACTGGGTTTTGCATCCAACCATTCGCAATCAAGATCCAAAGTGCCGAGAAATTGGACCCCAAAGCAACCAACCAAGTCACGCCCAAGTGCTGGCGTTTTGATAGTCTATCCCAACCAAAGAAGAACAAACCGACAAAGGTTGATTCTAAAAAGAAGGCTACAAGTGCTTCAATCGCAAGAGGGGCGCCAAAAATGTCACCTACATAGTGGGAATAGTATGACCAGTTTGTACCGAACTGGAACTCCATAGTGAGGCCAGTGGCCACCCCAAGGGCAAAGTTAATACCAAAAAGCTTACCCCAGAACTTTGTCATGTCCTTATAGATTTGCTTATCAGTCATTACATACAAAGATTCCATGATGGCTAAAAGAAAAGCCATACCTAGAGTCAATGGAACGAACAGGAAGTGATACATCGCTGTCAGTGCAAACTGCAACCGCGATAGATCAACGACGTCAATCATGGTAACTCCTTTGTGCCGGCTGAATGACACTTTTGACATGCTAAACGGGTTAAAATTCCTCAAAATTCATCAGTGATATAACCTCATCAAATGTTGAAAAATATCAGAATTTTGTTGCAAGCATGTACCGTTATGGTTAGTTAATTGTTAAGCATCAGCTAATATAGCTGGGACTAATACTACTTCTAAATGCAGGTTGTTTCAAAAGATTTATGGGAGAAAAACGCCTTGATTTACATCAATTTTCACGCGGCAAATCTGAACAAAAAAAGAACAAAATGATCCACATCAAAGGAAGAATGAAATTGTTGTGAGTATTTAGTGAAAGGGATAGAAATTAATACAACGAATTACACAGAGAGTTAACAATACACTTCACATCATTAACTCTTTAGTGATAAGGAAATTATCATAAATAAGATGTAGTTCACACTTTGTGCTTACCACCTAAAAATGACGGTGAGGTGTAAACTTATTTTTCAATTCCGAAGTGAAGATAGGCGCGATCGGTCGCCATTCGTCCTCTTGGTGTCCGTTGTAAATAACCTTGTTGGATAAGAAAGGGTTCTAGCACATCTTCAATGGTATCTTTTTCTTCGCCGATTGCAGCAGCTAGGTTATCGAGACCAACAGGGCCACCGCCAAATTTGTCCATAATCGCTAGTAATAGCTTTCTATCCATATAGTCGAAACCTTGGGTATCAACATCCAACATGTTTAGCGCTTTATCTGCAGTCTCTATACATATGTGCCCGTTACCTTTCACTTCAGCGTAATCTCGAACTCGGCGCAATAAACGGTTGGCAATCCGAGGCGTTCCCCTTGCTCTCCTTGCCACTTCAAGTGCACCATCCGCTTCCATCGACAATCCTAAACAGTCCGCGCTTCTTTGCACTATGTACTGTAGATCATCAATTTTGTAATACTCAAGGCGCTGTACAATACCAAAGCGATCACGCAAGGGTGAGGTTAACGAGCCAGCGCGAGTTGTTGCCCCAATCAGCGTAAAAGGGGGTAAATCGATTTTAATGGACCGAGCGGCTGGACCTTCGCCAATCATTATATCGAGCTGGTAATCTTCCATTGCGGGATAAAGAATTTCTTCAACCACTGGACTTAATCGATGAATTTCATCAATAAAAAGAACGTCGTTCTCTTCAAGGTTAGTCAGTAATGCCGCCAAATCACCTGCTTTTTCCAATACCGGACCAGAAGTTGTGCGGATATTCACTTCCATCTCATTGGCAACGATATTGGCTAATGTTGTTTTCCCAAGCCCTGGAGGACCAAAAATCAGGAGATGGTCGAGTGGTTCGCTGCGCATTTGTGCCGCTTTAATGAAGATTTCCATTTGATTGCGTACATGATCTTGGCCACGATAATCCGCTAATTTTTTGGGACGAATCGCGCGATCAATAATATCTTCATCTTTAAAAATAGGGCTATCAGGAGCAATTAAGCGATCAGCTTCAATCATACCATTGCTCTCAAGGCTTCTTTAATCAGCGCTTCACTGGTCATGTCAGCTTTCATTACTTGTGCCACTACTTTAGAAGCTTGTTGAGGCTTATAACCCAAAGAAAGTAACGCACTGATCGCTTCTTCTTCTGCATTGCTCGTAAGCGCTTCCAAGGAATTGTTATCGACTGGCGCAGCGTCAGTAGCGGGAGTGAATAGGTCACCGGCTCCCCAACCTTTCAGCCTATCTTTCATCTCAACAACCAAACGTTCAGCGGTTTTTTTACCCACGCCAGGAAGCTTAACTAATGTGGAGATATCTTCACGCTCAACGCATGAAACAAATTGACCGGCCGTCATTCCGGACAAAATACCCAAGCCTAATTTTGGCCCTACGCCATTCGCTTTAATCACTTCACGAAATAAAGCTCGCTCTTTTACCGTGTTGAAACCATATAAAAGCTGCGCATCTTCTCGGACCACAAAATGGGTATAAATGACCGCTTCTTCGCCCAATTTAGGGAGTTCATAGAAGCAACTCATTGGCATTTGGACTTCATAACCAATGCCAGCGACTTCAATCAATAGCTCTGGAGGTTGCTTTTCAATCAGAATGCCGCGAAGACGTCCAATCACAGGAAATTCCTTAGAGAAATGAGGTTATTTGACTCGGATGATAATAAATAACTGGATGTATAGCCAGTAGAAAAATACCACCTCGCTCGAGATCGGTTTTTCAGCGATATCGGCCTTTTTTAGCACTGCTTGCCCGCCCAGCTAACGCAATCAAGGTTTTATTGGTATTCGCATGACAAATTGCCACACCCAGAGCATCAGCGGCATCCGCTTGTGGCTTAGCCGATAATTTGAGCATTTGCTGGACCATATGTTGCACCTGCGCTTTATCAGCACTACCCGTACCAACTACAGATTGTTTAACCAGTCGAGCGGCATATTCATAGACTGGAAGATCCGCATTCACCGCCGCCACAATAGCACTGCCCCTTGCTTGCCCGAGTTTGAGTGCTGAGTCCGCATTCTTTGCCATAAATACTTGCTCGATGGCAAAAACATCAGGCTGAAACTGTGTGATGATTTCCGTCACGCCAGCGTAAATTTGCTTGAGCCGCCCAGGTAACTCTTTTTCGGAGGTACGAATACATCCACTACCAAGATAGTACAAATATCGTCCATGCTGCCTGATCACACCATAACCTGTGATTCGCGAGCCGGGATCTATACCTAAAATAATTGACATGAAAACCTTAATCGTGGACGAAAAACAAAATGGGCTTAACCAATAAAGTTCAAGCCCATCATCGACAAGTTAACTGCCTGATTATTTACGACGCCAAGTAGTCCCACTTGGGCCATCTTCTAAAATGATGCCGAGTTCGTTCAACTTATCGCGTGCCACGTCAGCATTAGCCCAATCTTTTGCTGCACGTGAGTCATTACGCAGTTTGATCAAAGCTTCAATTTCAGCCACTTGTTCGTCGCCATTAGCATCCCCTTTAAGAAACGCTTCTGGATCTTGATGCAAAATGCCAATCACATCGGCAAGCTCACGCATAAGTGCGCCAAGAGCGCTGGCTTGCTGAAGATTTTCTGTCTTCAACTTGTTGATATCACGTGCCATATCAAACAAGACGGAATAAGCCTCTGGCGTATTAAAGTCATCATTCATCGCCATCGTAAAGCGACTGACATACTCCTCACCACCTGCAACTGCTACGGTTAAATCCAACCCTCTCAACGCTGTGTATAGACGCTCTAGCGAGGCACGCGCTTGTTTTAGGTTATCTTCGCTGTAATTTAATTGGCTGCGATAATGGCCCGACATCAAGAAATAGCGCACCGTTTCCGCATCATAGTGAGCAAGTACATCGCGGATTGTGAAAAAATTCCCTAATGATTTAGACATTTTTTCTCTATCCACCATCACCATGCCACTGTGCATCCATGTGTTCACATAGGGAGTGTCATGTGCGCAGCATGATTGAGCAATTTCATTTTCATGGTGAGGAAACTGCAAATCAGAGCCTCCACCATGAATATCAAAGTGGTTACCCAAAATCGCTGAATTCATCGCCGAACATTCGATGTGCCAGCCTGGGCGTCCTTCTCCCCATGGGGATTCCCAAGTGGGCTCTCCCGGCTTCGACATTTTCCACAACACAAAATCAAGTGGGCTACGCTTAGCAAGATCAACATCAACACGAGCGCCCGCTTGAAGCTGATCGAGATCTTGTTTGGATAACTTGCCGTATTCGTCAAATTTGTTGACTTCAAACATCACATCGCCATTAGAAGCAACGTAAGCAAAACCGCGTTCAATCAGTCGTTGCACCAAGCCTATGATTTCTTGGATATAAGCGGTTGCACGAGGCTCGACATCTGGACGTTTCATATTCAATGCATCGAAATCTGCATGCATGTCTGCGATTAAGCGCTCGGTTAGCGAATCGCAAGATTCACCATTTTCGGCAGCACGTTTAATGATTTTGTCATCAATATCAGTGATGTTACGCACAAATGTAAGGTCATAGCCTAAGTAGCGCAAGTAGCGAGAAATCACATCAAAAGAAACGAAGGTGCGACCATGACCAATATGACAGAGATCATAAATGGTGACTCCACAGACATACATACCCACTTTGTTGGCATGAATTGGTTTGAATTCTTCTTTTTGTCTAGTGATTGAGTTATATATTTTCAGCATGATCTCTATCTAATAACTGTTTGAACTAAAATGGCTTCACAGTATAACAACTCTAGCCTAGCTTGGTCATCCTTATTCTCTCGCAATAATACGGCCCCTAAAGACATTTGTTGATTTGAATGTGTCCAAAGTTCAGTTAAAATCCGGGCCTCAACGAAAAATAGATAAAGGTAACTATCATGATCATCCTTCACACGAATTTTGGTGATATTAAAATTCAACTTAATGAAGAAAAAGCACCAGAAACAAGCGCAAACTTTCTACAGTACTGCCGTGACGGTTTTTACGATAACACTCTGTTCCACCGCGTTATCGATGGATTCATGATTCAAGGCGGCGGCATGACCTCTGGCCTAAAAGAAAAAACAACTCGCGCAACGATTAAAAACGAAGCCAACAATGGCCTAAGCAATAAGATCGGTACTCTTGCCATGGCGCGCACTATGGATCCACACTCTGCAAGTTCTCAGTTTTTCATCAACGTGAACAACAACACATTCCTAGATTTTCGTTCAGAAAGCCGAGATGGCTGGGGCTACTGCGTGTTCGCTGAAGTGATCGAAGGTATGGATATTGTGAACAAAATAAAAGCCGTGAGCACAGGCTCTATGGGCATGCATCAAGATGTTCCACTAGAAGAAGTGTTCATTTCTGGCACAACCATCGAAGAGTAACGGTAAAAGGAGCGCTATGCGCTCCTTATTTTTATTATGCATACACTATTTATTTCTGATTTACACCTAAGCCCTTCTCGACCAGATATCACTGACTGTTTTATCCGTTTCATGCGCGAAGAAGCCATTCATGCCGATGCACTGTACGTGCTTGGCGATCTTTTCGAATTTTGGATAGGTGACGATGATAATTCACCTTTCGCCAACCAAATAAAATCGGAATTTAAGCAACTGACTCGCGAAGGGGTTCCTTGCTATTTTACTCAAGGAAACCGCGACTTCTTGCTTGGCAAACGATTTGCGAAAGAAACCGGAATCACTCTTCTCCAAGAAGAACAAGTAATTGACCTTTACGGGAAAAAAGCCGTGGTGTTGCATGGTGATACACTCTGTATTGACGATATAAAGTATCAAGCCTATCGAAAGAAGGTTCACCAGCCTTGGCTACAATGGGTATTTAATCGGCTGCCATTTTTTGTAAAGGTTCGTATTGTGGGTAAAGTACAGTCGGGCATCCATAATGATAAGCAAATGAAATCTATGGATATTATGGATGTCACACAAAGTGAAGTGGATAGAGTTCTGACCCAGTATAGGGTCGATTTAATAATTCATGGCCATACCCATCGACCAGAGATTCATCACAGAAATCAACTTCATGGCACCGCAACGCGAATTGTTTTAGGTGACTGGTACACTCAAGGCTCAGTCTTAGTCTATGCTAATGATGGTTACGAACTGCAAACTCGGCCATTTAGTTCTAAAAACTGATGCCAAGTCGCACTCTGATACTATTAATTGTTCGTATTAAAAGCTAAGCTATAATAAGTAATATCAATGATATCAATAATTAGATAAGAGTCTTGCCTTGAAATACTCCTATATCGCCAGACAGCCTATACTCGATCGTGACCGAAAAACTATCGGCTACGAGCTGCTATTTCGAGACGGCCCTAAGAACACCTTTCCAGATATAGACCCAGACTTAGCAACGAGCCGGTTACTCTCTGATCATTTTTTATCCACTCATTACAATACGCTGGGTAAGCATTTAGGGTTTGTCAATTTTCCTTATCAAAGCCTGATTAACCTCGTGCCTACGCTTTTTCCTGCGCAAAATTTGGTCGTTGAGGTATTGGAAGATTGCAAACCAACTTTAGAGTTATTAGAAGCAATTAAAAAGATGGCGAAGCTTGGTTACCGAATTGCGCTTGATGACTTTGTACCCAGTTCAGGCTGGCTCGTCTTCTTCCCCTATGTGTCAATTATCAAATTTGACATCCGTGTTGTTTCCCTTGAAAAAGCCGCTCACTTTATTCAAAAACTTGGCGCAACGAAAATTGAGTTCCTTGCTGAAAAAGTAGAAACTGATGAAGAGTTTAAGCAAGCTAAAAAGGCGGGCTTTACCTATTTTCAAGGCTACTTTTTTAGCAAACCAGAGATGTTACAGCGCAAAGCGTTAGAGCCCGCATTTCTTACTGTGGTACAACTGTTCAAAGAAATAGCCAAATCTAACCTAGATTACAAAGCCATTGAGGAGCTTGTCGCCACCGACCTGACCCTATCTTATAAACTGTTAACCTTTGTTAACTCATCCGCGACAGTCAGTTCAAAGATCCATTCATTTAAACAAGCGCTGATTTATCTCGGTGAACAACGATTGAGAAAGTTCATCTCCTTGGTTGCGATTGCTTCGACGCAAGAATCTAAACCGGATTATTTGTATGGCTTATCCATTCAAAGGGCAAGATATTGCGAGCTGATTGGTGTGAAAGCAAAAATGAACGTCGAACCCGGTTCGGCCTTCCTGACAGGAATGTTTTCGCTACTCGATAGCCTACTTGATCAACCTTTAGAAAGTATCATGGAAGAGATGCCTATCGACGAATACGTTAAACTTGCACTAATAGAGGGGAAAGGAGAATTAGGTCTGGTACTTGAATTAACTCGAGCTTATGAACAGGCTGACTGGCAAAAGGTTGAGAAAATTGCTCATGCGTTAAATATCGAAGAGCCCGTGGTGAAAGAGTGTTACAACGAAGCTGTGAAATGGACAGCCGATTTACTGGGTGTCCACTCCTGAGTAGACATCGAGTTTAGATCTCCTTAAACTTCCCCGTCTTATATGAATGGGCAATTTGAGAGGATTTATGAGCCAATGCTATTGTGGTAGCCATTTAGATTACCAACACTGTTGTGAACCAATCCACAGTGATTCAGCTTTAGCCATCTATCCAGAACAACTGATGAGAGCCCGCTATAGTGCCCATGTTCTGGGCTTGGTTGATTTCGTCATCAATACCTATCATCCGAGTTGCAATGCACCACAGCAACGCGACATGATTGAAGAATCAATCAACAGTCAATGGTGTGGGCTAGACGTCATCTCCGCAAGTATCCGCAACAACGAAAATGAAGGCTTCGTTCATTTCAAAGCCTATTACACACAGAATCAACAGCAATTTTGTCTGCAAGAACGTTCACGATTTATACGAGAAAATGGTATCTGGTTCTACGTTGACGGTGAATTTCCACAGGAGAACACACCAACGAAGCTAGGACGAAATGACCCATGTCAGTGCGGTAGCGGCAAGAAATTTAAGAAGTGTTGTGGATAGGGTACTCAAAGTAAAACCCTTTTCTATGCAGAAAAGGGTTTACAATATGATTAGTTTTCTATCCTGACTACAATCCATTTCTTATATTTGGCTATTGATTGTAAATGAGCAACCTTACTTTTGTCCTAGCCACTGGTGGAATATTTTTCTATCTTGCTCTGTTGCACGACCATACCAAAGTTTTAGCTGTAAAATAGCTTCGCTTTCCGAGCCTTGGATAGGGTCAGCTTGTTCTTCAACTTCAGCCAATTCTTGTTTTAATGCTCGTACTTTTCCCGAATCTACCATTATGCCATTCTGCTGATTGTAATCATGCAATAGAGATACAGGATCACCGTATGGGAGAAAGCCCTTCTTACCAGGCAAAATATCAATAATAGCTACTGAAGGTAAATCATTCACGGTTAACTCAAACAGATCATCACCATGCTGCAAGCGCTGCTGATAGTCACTTAAATCTTTAGCAACAAATTTGATATGTAAATGATCATCAGGTTTAGTCATCAAAGTGATAACGTAAGGGATAGATGAAATCGCCTCTCGCTTAGCTCCATCACGAATTCGCCCTTTATATTGGACAACTAATTGATTTAAACCATCAGGCAGTGCCTGTGGTGACTCGGTAACCTTTTCAAGATTCACGACTAACAACGTAATGCTTGAATCTGTAGACAATGTTGCAGATAACGTTGGGGCAGTAATTAGGGCTATACAAAGAAAGCTAAGAAGTCGATAAATAAACATAGACGCACTCCAGAAATGGAAAAGCCAGTACTATGTACTGGCTTTTATAGTAATCAATTTCAAAAATTAGAAATCGAAGTAAGCACCTACTAAGATTTCAGTTTTATCTGCATTACCGTGATTATCGCGAGTTGCGATCTCAGTGAATGCAGTAAGTAAGCTAGACGCAGCGTAAGACGCACCTAGGATAAACTCTTGACCATCATCTTTGCTACCGTCATCTTGCATACCCGCAACGCCGTAAATAGAGAAAGAATCAGTCGCTGCAAACGTTGCAGCTAGAGTCGTGTTTTTAACATCTTTTACAGTATCTACAGACACTACGTTATAAGAACCAGCCAAAGTTACTTTGCCTAGATTCACGTCAGCTGCGATCGCCATAGAAGATTTATCTTGGTATGAACCTTGTTTGTCACCCCAATTTTGATACATCGCACCAACAGAGAAAATCTCTGCTGCATAGTTTGCACTCAAACCAAAAACACTGTCTGTATTTTCAGCAGCTTCAGTATAAGCATCAACAACCAATGTTAAGCCACCAAAGCCTTTAGTGTAAGAAATACCGTGACCTGTACTATCCTTGGCATAAGCTGGTAAGTAATTGTTATCTAATTCATTCAAAATGTCCGTTTTTGACACAGCATCATTAGAGTCAGATACATCACCGATTTCACCAATACCAATTAGGCCGAAATTACCTTTTAAATAAGCAGCAACGTCGTCAAACTCTGCGTCGTTTTTGCTTCCATCAATCCAAGTACCGCTTTGAATTTCAAAAGTACCACCAGCAGTCAACGTGTCAGTCACTTTGTGAGAAAAGTCAAATTGAACCTTAGCCCATGCGTTAACGTCTAAGTCAGTTTTCACATCGTTATTTGCTGCTGTTTTATCATCAGTATCACTTGTATAAAGAAAGGTCGCAATTTCACCCTTCACAGATACAGAAGAAGCGTCATCTTTGAATAATTCAACCTTCGCTTGTGCAGATGTAGCAACACCAGCAACCAATAGTGCTAATAGAGTCTTTTTCATAATTAATCCACTGCCTTTTCTTATGTATGGGAATTCCTTATCCGGTTCCCTTTGTTTTTGCTGGCAACTTCCAAATTTAAACTCGGTTCGTTGCCGCCATTAAATCTCAAGGATTAGATTGCAAAAGATTATCCTGCATGTCAAATATCCTAAAAAATAAACAAAAATAAAGGTAAAAATAATTAAAAACATATAGTTACATGATATTTTCATAAAATTACGGGCGACTACCAAGCAAAAACATCACTCAATCTAAAAACTAACAATCATGAAACATCAGAATCAAACACCACTAAAATTTAGTTTTGCAAGATTAAATAGATATTGAGGTCATCATTTAACCGAATAAGTAGTTTTATATTTTTCACAATGAGAATTAAACATAAGTTCCTGAAGGTTCAGTTTTTTTTTGTGAACAAGATCTAGATTTGATCTAAAAGCATACGATTTCGTGAACTGCGTATCCTTTAGTGAACTGTGCTAGACTAGGCACTCTGCTATTTAGGTCTGTGTATGCTTACAACAAAAATCCAAAAATCCATTCGGGATAGTTATCAAAACCTGCAATTTCAGCTCGAAAACTTCATTCCTCGTCGAGGACAAAATTATCTTGTTGCTGAAATTGCAAAAACATTGTGTGGTTCATATCACAAATCCAACCGAATCTTGATTGCTGAAGCGGGTACAGGAATAGGGAAATCACTCTCCTATTTAATGGCGGCGGTTCCTGTTGCAGTGTTGAATAATAGAAAGGTTGTTGTTTCGACAGCCACAGTGGCACTTCAAGAACAACTGATCAGCAAAGATTTGCCTTTATTTAGACGCATCACTGATCGTCAATTCTCTTTTATCCTTGCCAAAGGACGTCAACGATACTGTTGCACCGAAAAACTCGCGGCTGCGTGTGGGGTAGATGGATCACAAATTGCTCTGTTCGAATCAAAGCCACAAAAAAAAGACGTTGAATTATTCACCACCATGTATGAAAAACTGGCTCAAGGAAAATGGAACGGTGATCGCGACTCGTGGCCAAAAGCGATTAAAGATGAGTTATGGCAACTGATTGTTAGTGATAAGCATAGTTGTAATGGTAGCTTTGCTGGCCACAGAGATTGTCCTTTTCAAAAGGCGCGTTCGGAACTGGATAAAGCCGATGTCATTATTGCCAACCACAGCTTGGTCATGGCGGATGCTGACCTTGGCGGTGGTGTCATTCTGCCTGAGCCCGAAAACACCATTTACATTTTTGATGAAGCACACCACTTACCTCATGTAGCACGAGATCACTCTTCAGCGTCCGCAAGCTTGAAAGGCGCAGCTAGTTGGTTGGAAAAACTCAATCAATCCGTAACCAAGTTTTCAAGCTTAGCCGAAGAAAAACGAGTGGCACGTTTTCGTAACGAACTGCAAGAGACACTGCAACAACTTATCCCAAGCTTGAGCCAACTGACAAAGCAGTTTGTACCCGAACAATTTGAAGAAAAGCGATACCGTTTTGAGCATGGAGAACTGCCACAATGGCTTGAAGAAGAGTCTAAAACCCTGAAGCGGCTCTCTCAAAAAGCCAATCAATCCGTCGCTAAAATTGCGGACTTGATTGCTGAACGAGTTAAGGAAGGCGAACTCGCCGCTCGGTTGGCAGAACCAGCACTGACTGAATTAGGCTTTTATATTCAGCGTTTAGAGAACCTTGCCCAAGTATGGTTGCTGATGGCGGAGCCCAAGCGAGAAAAAGGAGCCCCTTTGGCACGTTGGCTTGAAATTCACCCTGAACGTGAAGGTGATTTCATTGTTAACGTTTCACCGCTAGAAATTGGTTGGCAACTTGATCAACAGATCTGGAGCCGCTGCATAGGCGCAATCTTAGTCTCTGCGACGATGCGAGCTCTTAACTCGTTCAGCTACTTTTGCTCGCAAGCAGGGATCAGTGAAAAGGCAGAAGATGGCACACGTTTCCTAGCACTCGCTTCACCGTTTGATTATCAAAATCAGGCCGAGTTACTCATTCCAGCAATGCGTTTTGAACCGCAAGCGAAAGAGTATACTGATTATCTGGTAGAGCGTCTCGCTGAGTTTATTCAGCCAAACAAAGCTAATTTAGTGCTATTTGCTTCTTACTGGCAAATGCGCGAAGTGGCTGAAAAAATATCAACAGATTTTGTTAAACGAGGCTGGGCGCTGCAAGTCCAAGGTGAAATATCACGCACGGAAATTCTAAATAAACATAAAATGCTAGTGCAGTGTGGTAAAACGAGCGTAATGTTTGGCACCAGTAGCTTTTCGGAAGGGCTAGACTTACCAGGAGAACTTTTGGAGAATCTGGTGATCACAAAAATTCCGTTTGCAGTACCAACCTCTCCAGTTGAGCAAGCTCACGCCGAATACATAGAGAAGCGAGGTGGAAACTCTTTTATTCAGATAACCGTTCCTGAAGCCAGCAAAAAGCTGATCCAAGCCGTCGGGAGATTGCTGCGCAAAGAGCGTGATTCTGGTAGAGTCGTGATTCTCGATCGCCGAATCGTTTCAAAACGCTACGGAAAATCATTATTGGACTCGCTTCCTCCATTTAAAAGAACAATAGAATATTAGCTAGGGCTTAACACTACGCCCTTTCATCTCATTACTCAGGGCCGATTTTATTCATGGAATTTGTTGAGCCAACCACTTTGATTGTGTTGGCGCTTGTTGCTTTTATTGCTGGCTTTATCGATGCAGTCGCTGGCGGCGGTGGCATGCTTACTGTACCCGCGTTATTATCAATCGGTCTTCCGCCGCACATCGCACTAGGAACGAATAAGCTAGCGGCAACATTTGCCTCATCAACTGCCGCATTAACCTACTATCAGAAGAAGTTGTTTCAACCAAGCTGCTGGATCAGAGCTTTCATTGCCACCTTGATTGGCGCAACCATAGGTACTTTTGCTGTCGATGCGATCAGCACCGATTGGCTACAAAAAGTGCTGCCGCTCATTATTCTAGCTGCCGCTATCTATACGATATGGCATAAAACACCACATGCACACCAGAATGTCAGCCCGCCTCCCTGCCCTGTACTTCACAAAAAGCAGTATGCGCAAGGCTTGATACTTGGATTTTATGACGGGCTGGCAGGGCCGGGGACTGGCGCATTTTGGACAGTCAGTTCGATGGCGTTATACCGACTCAACATTTTATTGGCCTCTGGCCTTGCTAAAGCGATGAATTTTACCAGTAATGTAACGTCATTGGTTACCTTTGCCATTTTGGGGCATATTGACTGGGTGCTGGGACTGACTATGGGAGTTTGTTTGATGGCTGGAGCTTTTGTTGGCGCACATTCAGCAATTCGTTTCGGCGCTAAATTTATTCGTCCGGTGTTTGTGAGTGTGGTCAGTGTGCTTGCAATCAAGCTGACTTATGATGCGTGGTTTGCAGGCTTATGAACCATTTTTCTCAATTGAAGTCCTTAATTGAAGAGTTGAAACAACAAGCCGCCAGTGTTGACCGAACTCGTGGTGAACACCATCAGGCTCTGTTTGATGAGCGCCTGTTCCACTGTAAAGCGCACTTATTAATCCCTTGTGTTACGGAAGCAAAAGCGACCTTTGACTCCATCGTGCGCGAACAAGAGAGTCAACGGCTAACCAGTCAACGAGCTCAATATCTAACCGATCGACTGCTTGCACAAATTGCGGCAATCCAACGCGAAATATCGACAGTATCGATCAGAAAAAGTGAGCCCAAGCATCGCAGCTATTATCGCAAACCGATCAACGCGTTATATCAAGAGCTAGCCCAGCACCAAGAATGGGAGCGAAGGCTGATGGATATGGTGAGAGAAAAAGAACTCGGACTCAAGCAAACTTCTGCTGTTAGTCAGCAGCAAGCACAAAAAGCGTTATTAATGGTAGAGCAACGGCTCAAGCGTTGCCAAGAAGCTAAGGCTAAGATCGAAAAACAAATTACGTTCAGGGAGAAAAACCAATAAAATGAATGATCCTACTGTACCGCTAGACAGTGCGTCTGAAGAGATAAAGCTCGCTGTCGATCTCATCTACTTATTAGAAACTAATCAGATTGAACCACACACCGCACTTGAGGCGCTGAAAATCGTACAGCAGGATTTATTGCGTAAACTGGATGATACAGCGAGAGAGTAAGAAGCAAACATCTACTTCTTACTCTTTCAGCCGTTAGACTTTAAATTGTCCTACCAAATGTTGCTGCTTAGCCGAGAGTTGACTTATCTGAGCACCAACCGATTCTGATTCACCGACCAGTGTCAATATCTGCGCGCTAAGATCACGAATATTGGATAGGTTGAGGTTGACTTCACCAGAGACGGCTTGCTGTTCTTGGGCCGCTTTTACAATCTGGCTATTCATATCGTTAATTGCTGAGATGGATTCAAACACTATTTCTAATTCAGCAACAGCCTTTTGAACTTGCATCGCAGTTCCATTTGCTAACGCGTTTCCTTGCTGGATCACCTCAACTACGCCCTCAGTACCTTGTTGGACTTTTTCTATCACTTTGCGTATTTCACCCACAGAGTTCTGAGTCCGCTGGGCCAAATTACGTACCTCATCGGCGACAACAGCAAACCCTCGCCCTTGATCTCCGGCCCGAGCCGCTTCTATAGCCGCATTTAATGCGAGCAAATTGGTTTGCTGTGAAATTCCCTCAATGACCGTTAAAATTTCGGTAATATTGATATTGTTTTGAGCCAACTCTTCAACAACCGGCACCGCATCACTCATTCGCACCACCAGCTTATGCATCTCAGCTTCAGAGGCACGGATGACATCCTGCCCAGTCAGTGCGGAGTGATTAGCTTGCGAAGCGGCTTGCACCGCAGCCTCGGCATTTTGCACAACGAGACTTGCTGTTTGTGTCATTTCTTCAGAGGCAGTCGCCACCATATCCATCTCTTTAAATTGAGACTCACTACGGCTACGCGTTTGTACGGCAGACTGCCGTGCCTGTTCAGTCGTTTGAGCTACTTGGTTCGCACTTTCTACGATCTGCTGAATGATAGCCTGTAATTTGTCTAAAAACTGGTTAAAGCCGCGTGCCAAATCACCGATTTCATCATGACTACTGATGACAAGCCGCTGAGTTAAATCCCCTTCGCCAGAAGCAATATCTTGTAACCGCTCCACGACCGCTCGAATAGGTTTCACAATTTGGGTTGCAGCTAACGCAATGATTGCGAGCCCTAAAAAGACTAGCAATGCGCCGACTAATAGCTCCGCTCTAACGCCATTCTCTACCTGTTGAGTAATGATTTGATCCAGTTGATTGGCATCAGCTAGCACACTCGATGTCGGCATTTCAAAAACCACGCCCCAAGTCTGGTTCGCCACCTGAATGGGAGCAAAGACAGACAACCACTGCCGATCTGAATTCCATTGAGAATGGACTTTACCCTCGGCTAGAAGATTGGCAATCTCCTTTGTAGTCAAGACTGAATCAGCCAGTGGCGCGCCTAAGGTTAATTCACGCTCATCAGTCGCAATAAGCGTGTTATTTAAGCTGACAATAAAGACCTTACCACTACCACCAAATAGACTTTGATCTGAACTCAGTGCAATCGCTACCAGTGGGCTAAGTTTTAAATCGATGCCAAAAAAGCCAATCGCAACGCCATCAATCAAAATGGGCACAGAGAGAGAAGAAGTAAGAAACGTTTCATTGTCTTGAATCACGATTTTAGGCGATGAGATACATGCACTAGCTGTTGTTAACGGGCAGGCGAAACGCTCACTGTTTCCTTCATCCTTCAATGCCACTTCACTTAATACATTTGCCACCACATTTTCACCATTGGAGGACGTTATCCAGTATGCAGCGAATCGACCTATTTCATTTGAGCCTACATAGTCAGCATTCTGGTAGTTGTCATCCTCGCTATCGAGCAAATTTGGCTTAAAGACGAGATAAGCCCCCTGAACATTGGGATAATTGACTACCGTCTTGCGAACCATTTCATCTAAAGATGTCCTTAACGCTTCGCTTTCACCAAAATTTTCTTCGGTATTTGATTTGAAAAACAAGGCCGTATCAGCAAGCATCTGAGCCCGATACATGGCTTCACTGAGATATTCAGATACTTCGGTGGCATTGAGCAGCGCCCGAGTTTCTAATAACTGCTGCGATTTATTGATCACAGAATCTGAACTTTGTTGTTTTATTGCTTGTTGGTTATTCACTGCGTTATAAACAGAAAAACCAATGAGAGACAATGACGTAATTAACAGGCAAAGGCCGGCTAAAAGGGTTATTTTCCATTGAACCGAAAGTGTTCGCATACTACATCCTTATGCTGCGCTAATAGGGTTTTCAGACGAAATGGTGACGACTTTAATTAGAGCATATTGACTTGAGAGATCAATCGTAAGTTTACATAAATGTTAATAAAAATATCCTTTCTGACTATTCAAAAAATTTACGTATTAGAATTGATTCGCTTTTCGTCTTGTCCTTGCGCCTTGAAATGGTAACATCTTGCGCACAACTCATCTTAAGGATCCCTTATGAAAGTCATCAGTTTTAACATCAACGGTTTGAGAGCTCGCCTTCATCAACTGCAAGCGATTATTGATAAGCATCAACCTGATGTCATTGGACTTCAAGAAATCAAAGTACACGATGACGCTTTTCCTCTTGAGGATGTTGAAGCCATGGGCTACCACGTCTATTTCCATGGTCAAAAAGCGCATTATGGCGTCGCCATGTTGTGTAAGAAGGAACCCATTTCAGTACAGAAAGGCTTTCCTAGCGATAATGAAGATCATCAAAAACGCATGATTATGGCCACTTTTGAAGATGACAACGGCCAAAAAACAACCATACTCAACGGCTATTTTCCTCAAGGGGAGAATATTTCCCATGAAACAAAATATCCCTATAAGCGTCAGTTTTATAAAGATCTAATGGGTTACTTAACGTTACATCATTCCCCTGACGAACAAATAATTGTGATGGGAGACATTAACATCAGCCCTATCGACTTGGATATTGGGATTGGTGAAGCCAATAGAAAACGCTGGTTGCAAACGGGAAAATGCTCTTTCCAACCTGAAGAGCGTGAATGGTTACAAACTTTAATGGACTGGGGTTTTGTTGACACATTCCGTCAGTTAAATCCGGATGTAAATGATCAATTTTCGTGGTTTGATTATCGCTCACGCGGCTTTGATGATAACCGTGGGCTACGAATCGACGTCATTTTAGCGACCCCGAACCTAGCAAAAAAATGCCAAGAGGCCGGCATCGACTATGAACTTCGAGGAATAGAAAAACCTTCTGATCACGCGCCAATTTGGTCCAGTTTTTCCTTGTAGGAACAGAAAGTAACGTGCCAATAAGAAGCGCGCATTCAGCGCGCTTCTTATTTTAATCTATGCCTTGATTATAGAAACAAACTCGGTACAACAAATTGCTACTCGCAGCCCTTCAGCTCAATGGACGCAAATAAGCCAAGAAGCGTTTTTCAGCCTGTTTGAAGCAGAACAAAATAATGAAGGTCAAGCCCATATAGAACAAACCTGCGGTTAAAAATGACTCGAATGGGGCATAATAACGAGAGTTCACTAAACGTGCAGCCCCCGTTAAATCCATAATGGTAACAATACCAGCAACCGCCGAACCGTGAAGCATGAAGATAACTTCATTACTATAAGCGGGCAGTGCGCGCCTTAACGCACTCGGTAGAATAATTCGTCGATACGTTTTCCAAGTACTCATTCCGTATGCCTTCGCCGCTTCAACTTCGCCTTTCGGCAACCCATTGATCGCACCGCGAATAATTTCAGCCGTGTAGGCGGACGTATTGAGAACAAAAGCAACCAACGCGCAAAACCAAGCGTTTTCCCACAAGGTATCTTTTACCGGGAAAAATTGATCCATTCCATAGTAGATGAGATAAAGCTGGACCAATAACGGTGTACCACGAAAAAAGTAGGTATAAGCCCATGCTGGAGTACGAATAAAATAGTTGTGGCTATTCCTAGCAATCGCTAAGGGGATGGCAAGGCTCAAACCGATGATTAACGACAACCCCACCAGCCAAACCGTTGTCCATAGCCCACTAAAATAAATTGGTAGGCTTTGAGCAATAAGGGAAAAATCCATATTTACCTCGTGTGAATGCTGAACTTGCGCTCAACCAATTTGAGAAGACCGGTTGATACACTGGTAAAGAAAAGGAAGATCACTGAGACAGCCATATAAAAGGTGAATGGCATTTTTGTCGAACCCGCCGCGAGTGAGCTGACTCTGACCATATCTTCTAATCCAATAATGGAAACAAGTGCCGTCGTTTTGAGCAATACCAACCAGTTGTTACCAAATCCTGGCAATGCATGACGAACCATTTGAGGAAGCAAAATGCGTCTAAATGCTAAGGTAGAACTCATACCATACGCTTTCGCCGCTTCCATCTCTCCTTTATCAACCGCCATAATAGCGCCACGAAAGGTTTCAGCCATATAGGCACCGAAAATGAAACCTATAGTTAGTATCCCTGCAATGAAAGGGCTAACATCAATATAATCGGGGAGATAAGCGGTCCATTCATGGCTCGGGTCACTTGCCATAAACCAATTGTTTAGCCATTCGTTGATTGAATAAAGGCTATTATTCAACAATATTTGACCGCCAAAGAAAATAAGCATCATTAACACAAGGTCTGGAATACCGCGAATGATGGTCGTATAAAGAGTGGCAATGGCTCTTGCCCAACGGTAAGGTGCAAGCTTGGCTAGCGCACCTAGCATGCCAAGTAACATGGCAAGTAATAAAGAGAGCACGGCAACTTCAATGGTCAGCACCGCTCCCTTCAAAATTGAGGCTTCATATCCGTGTAGGTCCAACATAATTCATCCCTAGTCCCTGGAGAATTTAACGGCTGGGTACTTCTGGAACTAGGATCCAGCCGTTAAGAATCAATGGATTCCCATCATAATTGAGAAGGTGGAGTCACTGAGCTAACCAGCCCTAATGACAGAGTGATCGATAAACATATTCATATGCACGGCCCACTCTCACCTTCTAATTATATGGGTAAGATATGATGTTACAGCTTATTCACCGTATACATCGTAATTAAAGTATTTGGTCGCAATTTCTTGGTAAATCCCTTGTTGACGAAGAGATTTAATCGCCATATCAAGTTTTTGAGTGAGATCTTTGTCTTGTTTACGAACCGCAATACCAAAACCATCGCCAAACCATTTCGGATCGGTTAATGATGGGCCGACGAACTCATACGCTTCGCCGCCCGCTTTGTTAAGCACACCCTCTTCCAATGCAGAGGCATCACCCAATACTGCCGCAATACGACCATTGGCTAGGTCAAGATAGGCTTCATCAAATGAACCATAACGGACAATTTCAACTGCATCGCCATAATTATCAGTAAGATACTTATCGTGCGTTGTTGCACGTTGTACACCAATTTTCACCCCTTTTAGACCTTCTTTAGAAAAATCCAACGCGGCTCCCTTCTTGGCGATAAATTTATTGGGAATTAATGCGTACTTACCAGTGAAATCGACTTTTTTCTTGCGCTCGTCGGTAATCGACATGGCTGCAATAATCGCGTCATATTTACGTGCGAGCAGTGATGGGATAATGCCATCCCAGTCTTGTGGAACGATTTTACATTCCACTTTCATCTCCTTGCACAACGCATTGGCCATATCAACATCAAAGCCTTTGAGAGATCCATCAGCCTCTGTCCAGCTAAAAGGAGGATAAGCCCCTTCTATACCAAAACGAACCGTCTTCCATTCTTTCGCTTGGGCCATACCAGTCATTGCACTAGCAGCAACGGCTGCAACTAATAACCACTTTTTCATTTCCATACTCCTGTGATTGAGGTCTTACTTATTTATCATGCTATGTTTATGTTGGTTTTGCTTAATATTTATGTCGTGACGAATACCACAACATAATGAACACATTAATAAATAGAGGATATAAATTGTTTTAACCGTTCAGATTTAGGCTGGGTGAACAGGATGGCTGGATCTCCTTGCTCTTCCACTAAACCTTGGTGCAAGAACATCACATGGTTTGAAACATCGCGAGCAAAGGCCATTTCATGAGTCACTACCAGCATAGTACGGCCTTCTTCTGCCAAGTCTCTCATAACACCCAACACTTCACCCACCAATTCAGGATCAAGTGCAGAAGTGGGCTCATCAAACAGCATGACTTCTGGCTCCACGGCTAACGCTCTAGCAATCGCCGCACGTTGTTGTTGCCCACCAGAAAGGTGGCCAGGATAATAGTCTTTACGTTCATACAGGCCGACTTTTTTTAGCAGCACCTCAGCACTCTCGATGGCTCGTGCTTTCGGTACTCCTAACACATGAATTGGTGCTTCAATAACGTTTTCTAACACCGTCATGTGCGACCAAAGGTTAAATCCCTGAAATACCATAGCAAGGCGTGAGCGAATTCGTTGCACCTGCTTTTCACTCACAGGTGAAGCTTCACCTTGCCGATTTTTTTTCATTTGAATGAGTTCACCATTGACCCAAATATCACCAGAGGTTGGTGTTTCAAGTAAATTGATGCATCTAAGAAAGGTACTTTTTCCCGAGCCAGAAGAACCAATAATGGAGATCACATCACCCTTACGAGCTTCTAGCGAGATTCCTTTTAGTACTTCGTTTTGACCAAAGGTTTTGTGCAGCTCTTTAATATTCAGCGCCGGTACATCAGTCATGCGCTTAACTCCCTGTATTTGCTACTGCAGAGTATTCCAACTCCCATTTTTGATACAAACTAGCATTCACACCGAAAACATGCAACAAATTATTAACCTGGAAAATAAGGATATTTAGTTATTTTATCTGATTAAAAATTCACATTTTAGCCAATACTTCTCCATATGGCGCATATAAATGGCACATCAAGCAATTAACAGTTAACTCATTTTGTTAACATTTACTTAAAGATAGACAACCTATTTATGTATAAAGTACACCTAGATTCATAGGATATTTAAGGTCATTAATATCATTGAAACTCTTTTACAAACATCACAATGTGAAAACTTATTTCAAGCAAGTAACGGCTCAACCCCCCGTTTTCATTAGGCTGCTGTAGTTTTCTTTCACATTTATTCTTAAAGTGATCAAGATCAATCACCCTAAAGGATAAGCAAGCTAAACTCGCGAGCAAAGATAAGGTTGTATAAATGACCACACTCTCTTTTTTAGTTGTTGTTATGCAAGCACATATGAGATGTGCTACATATTCAATTAAAAACATTACCGCTTCTTCGCGGATTACTAGGATTCAGTACGAATTACTAACTTTTAAAAATATGAGGAATCTATGCCAGACGTAGTCAACAATGAGCGCTCAGAAATCGAGACGAAAAGCTATAAAGAGCTGCATCGTCCAGCATCTGAGTTTGCAAGCCGTTCAGATTACCTAGACCACGAACTGCAAATCATGAAGCCCCGTCGCTTTGGTTTGAACTTACCTGGTCGTGACTTCCGTTTTGAACTTGAAGATTTTGTACCAGCCATCGCGGGCACAATCGGCATCATCGCCATGTACTCAGCGGTAATGATGTCTTGGGCTGATGGCCTAACCCAAGCATGGGATCACATTCATCTAGGTAAAGACTTCGCGATTGAAGTTGCACGTGTAGAGATGTTATTTCCTGCCCTCTTCTTCTGTGTTATTGCCTCTGGTTTCTTAAACCCAAAAGCCAACTTAGCTGGCAACCATGGCCCAATGATCCCTCTTATCGGCTCAATCGCATTAGCCGGTGCACACCCTTTGGCATTGGCAATTTTGCTTGGCGTTTTTGGTCTTCTCTTAAGTTACTTTAAAGGAGGCTCGAAACTGGTCAATCTAACCTCCGAGGGAACCGCAGGCGGGTTGCTTATCTTCCTCGGCTTTACCGGAACAATGAGCCAAATTGGTTCTATCCAAACTTGGGCTACCAGTTTGCAATCGGCCGATGTCGCCGCAGGCAGCTTAGGTTACGTTGGCCTAGTGGTTTTAGGTGTCAATATTGTGCTGTATGCATTTCTTGCAAAAATCAACATGCGTTGGTTAGCAATTCCTGTCTGTGCAATGACAGGGCTTGCGATTGCGCTTTTATTTGGTACTGGCTTTGATCTTCAATTTGAAACTCAAATGGGCTTACCTAACCTTAACCCTGTTTACTGGTGGGGCTCAACCACTGAAGGTTGGATGCTTGGTTTGCCAACAGTAGAACACTTTATCGCCTCATTGCCCTTTGCTATTTTGGCCGTTGCGATGTGGTCACCAGATTTCCTTGGTCACCGAATTTTCCAAGAATTGAACTATCCGAAGAGAACTGAAAAAGTACTGATGGATGTTGATGACACAATGACCATGTGTTCAATTCGTCAAATGGTAGGTACAGCACTTGGTGGTGGTAATATCACATCGTCATGGGGAACGTATATGATCCCAGCGGCGATTGCTAAACGTCCAATTCCTGGTGGTGCCATCATCTTAGGTTTATTGGTCATGACTATTGCTATCCTTGGCTTCCCAATGGACGTAGCGGTTTGGCCTCCAGTGATGCGTATTGCTTTATTAGTAGGGGTATTTCTTCCTTTACTAGAAGCGGGTATGCAAATGGTAAGAAACACAAAAGATTCACAAGCAGCGGGCATTTGTATCTTTGGTAGCGCTGTGGTGAACCCTGTTCTAGCGTGGGCATTGACCATGCTACTCGATAACAATGGCCTAATTGGCGACAAAGAACGTGCATCAAAGCTGTCTTTTATCGACAAAATCATCATTCCAGGTGGTGTGCTGATCATCTGTTTAATTGCTATGCTTGCGGTTGGTATGCTTGAAAACCAATACGGTTTAAAAGCTTGGCTATAATGAGCTTGGACTAATACGAATTTGGGTAGTGCTCGCACTACCCAAACTTTATTTGAAAAATTTAACTTTTATTGATTTAGTTTAAGGTTTGCAAAAAAATTTTAGTCTAATCTTGCATTCAAGGCTTAAAAGCACAATATCTATATTCAGATAATTGAATAGTGTGAATATAGATATTGTATTAATAGAGTGTACTGCTCCTTTCGAGGATAACTGGCTCAACGGTGAAGACGGTACGTGTTTTTTCTACTAAAAAGGTAGGTATGTCATGGCAGAGCAATTTGCTAAAGCTTGGGAAAGTTTTGTTGCAGGTGAGTGGCAAAACGAAGTTAACGTTCGTGATTTTATTCAAAAGAACTATACGCCGTATGAAGGTGACGAATCTTTCCTAGTTTCTGAAGGTACTGAAGCGACAAACAAGCTTTGGGCTAAAGTAATGGAAGGTATCAAACAGGAAAACGCGACTAAGGCCCCTGTCGATTTCGATACTGACGTTATTTCTACCATCACTGCTCACGATGCAGGCTACATCGAAAAAGATCTTGAAACTATCGTGGGTCTACAAACTGAGAAACCACTTAAGCGCGCTATCATCCCTAACGGTGGTGTGCGTATGGTTGAAGGTTCTTGCAAAGCATACGGTAGAACTCTTGACCCTATGATTTCAAAAATCTACTCAGAATACCGTAAAACTCACAACGCTGGCGTTTTCGATATCTACACTCCTGATATCCTAGCGTGTCGTAAGTCTGGTGTTCTGACGGGCCTTCCTGATGCTTATGGTCGTGGCCGTATCATTGGTGACTACCGTCGCGTAGCACTTTACGGTATTGATTTCCTAATGAAGGATAAGCTTGCTCAATTCACTTCTCTACAAGAGCGTTTTGAGAACGGCGAAGATCTAACGGCAACGATGCAACTTCGTGAAGAAATTGCAGAACAACACCGCGCACTTGGCCAAATGAAAAAAATGGCTGAAAAATACGGTTTTGACATCTCTCGCCCAGCAGAAACTGCACAAGAAGCTATCCAGTGGACTTACTTCGGCTATCTAGCTGCTGTTAAATCACAAAACGGTGCGGCAATGTCGCTAGGTCGTACTTCTACTTTCCTAGATATCTTCATCCAACGTGATCTAGAAGCGGGTAAAATCACTGAAGTACAAGCTCAAGAAATGATCGACCACTTCGTAATGAAGCTGCGTATGGTTCGTTTCCTACGTACTCCTGAATACGATGAACTATTCTCTGGCGACCCAATTTGGGCAACAGAATCAATGGGTGGTATGGGTCTTGACGGTCGTACACTCGTTACGCGTTCTAACTTCCGTTTCCTAAACAGCCTATACACTATGGGTCCTTCTCCAGAGCCAAACATCACTGTACTTTGGTCTGAGCAGCTACCTGACGGCTTTAAACGTTTCTGTGCAAAAGTATCTATCGATACTTCATCTATCCAGTACGAAAACGATGATTTAATGCGTCCAGACATGAACTCTGACGACTATGCTATCGCATGTTGTGTATCGCCAATGGTTGTAGGTAAACAAATGCAGTTCTTCGGAGCGCGTGCAAACCTTGCTAAAACCATGCTTTACACCATCAACGGTGGTATTGATGAGAAGTTGAAAATCCAAGTTGGCCCTAAAATGGACAAGATCGCAGGTGAGTATCTTGACTATGACGAACTGTGGGCAAAAATGGACCACTTCATGGATTGGTTGGCGAAGCAATATGTGACCGCACTAAACAGCATTCACTACATGCACGACAAATACAGCTATGAAGCCGCGCTAATGGCACTGCATGATCGTGACGTTAAACGTACGATGGCATGTGGTATTGCTGGCCTGTCTGTTGCTGCTGACTCTCTATCTGCAATCAAATACGCAAAAGTTAAGCCAATTCGTGACGAAGATGGCCTAGCGATCGATTTCGAAATCGAAGGTGATTATCCTAAATTTGGTAACAATGACGCCCGCGTTGATGACATCGCATGCCAACTTGTTTCTACGTTTATGGGCAAAATCCGTAAACTTAAGATGTACCGTGATGCAATTCCAACTCAGTCTATCCTGACCATCACTTCAAACGTGGTATATGGTAAGAAAACAGGTAACACACCTGATGGTCGCCGTGCTGGTATGCCTTTCGCACCGGGTGCAAACCCAATGCATGGCCGTGACGAAAAAGGTGCAGTAGCATCATTAACTTCAGTCGCGAAACTACCGTTTGCTGATGCACAAGATGGTATTTCTTATACTTTCTCTATCGTTCCAAATGCGTTAGGCAAAGAAGAAGCAAGTCAACGTGCAAACCTTGCTGGCCTGATGGATGGTTACTTCCACCATGAAGCAGGCATTGAGGGTGGCCAACACCTAAACGTGAACGTGCTTAATCGCGAAACTTTAGAAGATGCGGTTAAACACCCTGAGAAATACCCTCAGCTAACCATTCGTGTATCTGGCTATGCTGTGCGTTTTAACTCACTGACTGCTGAACAACAAGCTGACGTTATTGCACGTACTTTCACTGAATCGCTATAATTTCAGTTAAATTACTAGCAAAATAGTTAAGCCCTGCTCGATGAGTGGGGCTTTTTTATACTCAGAAATTAAAAATGCGCAATGCATCGACCACAAATGTTACGCTTACCACATTTATTTTGATTCAATTGCCTATTTATCAACTGAATAGCGCATCTTTCCTATATGATTAGGGCTTGTCTATACTCTGCAGTGTTCGTATGAAGCTATTTCACATTCTTCCATTGACGTTACTCAGTGCTTCTGCGCTGGCCTCTCAACACGCAACGGTTGCTTTTAACCTCGATAACGATGGCGTATTTGGCGTAGATCGCGACTACACCAATGGTTTATTTTTAAGCTACACCTCAGGGGCGATTGCTCCATATTGGTGGGCTAAACCACTCAGCCTTTCTGTTTGGGGAGCGGCCCCATTGGACAAATGGGAAATCAGCATTGGCCACAAAATGTGGACTCCTTCGGAGATTTCTCTCACCAAACCAGAGCCGAATGAACGACCTTACGCTGGGTATTTACACACCGAGCTTAACTATATTAGTTTGCATCCCCAACAAGCCACGCGGGCAAATTTAACCATTGGAACCACCGGAGATGCTGCGCTTTCTGAGAAAGCGCAAAAGTTAGTGCACAGCATCACTAAATCTGACGAACCCAATGGTTGGGCCTACCAAGTAGAGGAAAAAATCGTCGGCAGCGTGGGTTATCTGTCTCACTTTAATCTGACACGATACCGCAGCTATGCAGGAACTGACGTTGAGCTTTCCAACGTTTCAGAGGTCAATGTAGGTAACTTTCGCAGTGATCTCTCCACAGGTTTTATGATGCGTTGGGGGACCGATCTTGCGGGTAACTTTGGCAGTGCTCAAATCAGTGCAGAAAACCCTTTCTCGGCAGGGATGATTGGTGCCTCGGATACTGGATGGTTTCTATTCGGAGGTGTAGAAGGACGCTATCGCTTCAATGACATTACCATCGAAGGAGATAGGCCTTTAAACGGATTGGATCACCCATCTGAATATTACCAAGTTAACTTGGAAAATCTTCAGGCGACCGCCGTAGTTGGTGCGGCTTGGTATATTCAACAAGTCGGTGCAAGTTTAACGTTCACCGCAAACACACCTGAGTATAAGGAAGATAAAAACTCCATTCACGGTGTCGGTAATATTTCTCTTTTTGCTTTTTTCTAACGTTTAGCAAACTGAAATTATATGGTGAAACTTTGGCAGTCTACACTTAGGCTGCTAGAGCGTTTATCCACAATCTGGCTGATTGCTCTTAACTGTTCATTGTTCTCTTCCAAGGCTTTCATGGCTCGAGATATTTGTATCATATTATCCGCCATTGAATGGCTAGTCGTCGCCAAATCTCGAATCGATGCAAAAATGGCTTCTATTTTATTCGCCGCTTCATCTGCTTTTTTGATAATTTGCGCGATGGCCTGTATCGCCTCATTACCTTTCTCTTGCCCACTCTGCATAGACTGCTCAGATTGCGCAATATAAGTGATTACTTCCGCACTTTCCTTTTGCATAGTATCAATCGTGCCGGAAATTTCGGCCACGGCATTGAGTGCCAATAAGTTAGTCTGCTCGGCAATACCATTAATGATGTCCATCACCGAGTCTACTTTTGCAGAAGCTTGTTCAAGTTGATGAATGTGGCCTGCGGCCGAACTTAGGATTTTACCAACCTCAACCAGTGACGTAATAGCAACGGAAATCACTTTTCCTCCCTCTTCTGCGCTTTGCATAGAAGATTTGCTGAGTTCCGCAACAAACTCCAATGAGTTAGAGACTTCTTGGGTCGTCACGCTGACCTCTTCTGTGGCCGATGCCAATAATTGCGTTTGTCCCAAAACATCAGATTGATTTGTCACCAAAGTGTCTAATCCAACATTCAGTGATGCGGCATCACCAGACAAGGCTTCACTGCTTTTCTGCACACCACTCACCAATTTCCCTAAATTTTCACAGCTTTGGTTAATGGCCAATGCCAGTTGATTGAATTCGTCCTTTTCGTTATTCGTCATCGGCATACGGCGTGACAAATCGCCACGCGAGATATTGTTCAACACGTGAATAGTTTGCGACAAAGAACGAGAAAGAGAAAAACTAAAGGTAAGGAAAATAGCAATGGTCAATATGGCAAGTAACGCACAGGCCGCCAATACAGACCACTGTGTTTGCGATGCGGTCGTTTTTGCGGCCAACTGATATTGCTCACTCAACGCGGAAAGCTTGGTTGAAATATCTTGAATCACCGACTTAACTTGCGCCTCTGTATCGCCTCTTTGTTTCTCCATCACTTGCAATTGCTGAGACAGTTCACTCACACGTAAAAAAGCCTGTTTAAATTGTTGTATCTCTTTTTCATACAGATCCAACATCGAATAAGAATCAGACATATTGACGAAACTGGCCATAGCACGATTAAACAGTTTTAAGTTTTGCTCCGTGGGTTCTAATAAATAATTTTGCTGCGCCTTAACCATGGCTTGAAAATCCGAGTTGATTGTAACCATCCCCGTCTCATCTATCTTTTTCTCTATCGTGGTGGCCAACGTTTTCAGCTCACCCAGCTTACCTTCGTTAACGTTGAAACCCACCTCTGATTTCACTTGCAACCAAGGACGCAAAAATTGGTCAAATTGTTTGGCCGCCTTGAGCAACACTTCCCCTTCTTGAGCAAAATTGGTCTTTTGCAGGAAAGCAACATTAGCATTCACCTCTCCCATCAACTGATCCAATTTATTCAAAATCGAGTTGACCTGATTGCCTTGCATGTTGTTTAGCTCTGATGCAAGCGACAACAAATTTGCTTGAGTAGTAAATATCGCCACAGAACCGGATGCCACTTCGCCACTGGAGCGATACTGTTCATCCATTCCCATCAAGCTCTTTGCGGTATAAATCCCTAAACCTAAAAAACCAACACAAAGGATAACTAAAAATAGACTGATTTTTTGCTTTTGAGAAAACTGTACATCCATGAACTATTCCTTATTTAAACCCTATCGCATTCAACGAGTTCTTATTTCTATACAGTGTAGTCAATGTGCAGAATTTCATGGCATTCATTTTGAGCCACAACATATGGTTTAGGATATGCGGCGGCAATTGCACATTAACCCTACTTAATCCCTACCATTTGTAATAAAATAACGGGCAAATAACCTATTCGAGATGAACTGATGTCAACAACTGGTCGTATTCATTCTTTTGAGTCTTGTGGCACGGTAGATGGCCCTGGAATTCGCTTCATTGTTTTTATGCAAGGCTGCCTAATGCGTTGTATGTATTGTCATAATCGTGACACATGGGACACCCATGAAGGCAAGGAAGTGACTGTTGAAGAAATCATTACCGAAGCAAAATCTTATCGCCATTTTATGAAAGCCTCTGGCGGCGGAATTACCTGTTCAGGCGGTGAAGCTATGCTTCAACCTGAATTTGTTCGTGATTTATTCCGCGCAGCGCAAGCTGAGGGCATTCACACCTGCTTAGATACCAACGGTTATATTCGCAAACACACAGACGTGATTGATGAAGTGCTCGATGCCACTGATTTAGTGATGTTAGACATCAAACACATGAAAGATGAGATCCACCATGATTTTATTGGTGTGTCGAATAAGCGAACCTTAGATTTCGCGCGCTACTTACACACCATAGGTAAAAAAACGTGGATCCGTTATGTGATTGTTCCTGGCTACACTGATGACGAAGAAGCGGCTCATATGCTTGGTGATTTTATTAAAGATATGGATAACATCGAAAAAGTAGAGCTGCTGCCTTATCACAAATTGGGCGCTCATAAATGGGAAGCAATGGGGTTAGAATACCCATTAGAAGGTGTGAATCCGCCGTCAAAAGAGACCATGGACAAAATCGTTGGGATCTTAGCTCAGTATCACTCAAACATAAAATATTGATTGCTTGATTTAATAACCATAAAAATGCCAGCATAATGCTGGCATTTTTATAGAGAGGCTAGCCATGCAGCTGGAACAACTTGCGGTGCTATTGCTCCTGCTACTTGTTGGGTTAACGACCCTTCGCGATTTTAAATACTCATTTTGGACAAAGTTTAAGGCCGAGAAATCCTTTCAGCATCTCACCTATTTTGCCTCTTTTGCGCTTTTTCTTTTGTGGTTAGCTCAAGCCGGAGTGACCGAAGGATTGCCTATCCATTTTCTCGGTTTAACAACCCTCACGATGATGTTTGGCTGGCGCTGCGCATTTGTTATAACTATTCCTGTTACATTCGCACTGGCGGTGGTCGGTAAACTGGCCTTCTTTAACATCCCCGAATACTTACTGCTATCATCGCTACTGCCAATCCTAGTTAGTTATGCTTTGTTTGCTTTGAGTTATCATTATCTACCGCGCAACATTTTTGTGTTTATTTTTGTGGCTGGTTTTTTAAATGGCGGCCTGACGGGTAGCCTGCATTTGGCCATTAACACCGCTTATCAATTGCTTCTTGGGCAACATGGCTGGCAAGTCATCCGCGATAATTACCTAATTTTTGTTCCTTTACTCGCTTTCCCAGAAGGGCTGCTCAATGGTATGGCGTTAGCGATACTATCCATATTTAAGCCGGAATGGTTGCGTGTCTTTTCCGACAAAGATTATATCTATAACCACTTACACAAAAAGTGACAAGAATTGCACACATTTTATACTTTCCATATTAAATCCGTGTTGAGATCATGTTTCATTGTCGATAATTGCTGTTAACCTTATGCCATCAAATAGAACATAAAATTTAGTGAGGCTACCTCCATGGAAATGACCAACGCTCAACGACTGATTCTATCTAATCAGTATTTTTTGATGTCACAGATGGATCCCAACAACGCCAAAAAATACAAGCGGTTACAAACCATTGTAGAACGTGGTTATGAACTGCAAATGCGAGAACTCAACAAAGAATTTGGCTGCTTGACCGAAGCGGAGTGCCGCGAAGTGATCGACATCATGGAGATGTATCACGCTATGCAAGAATCACACAAAATGCTCTCCGATGCAGAAAGCAAAAATGTGGATCAGCGCCGCCTGCACTTTTTAGGGTTTGATATCGCTAAAGAGTCACAACGCGTTCATTACGTGCGTTTCTTGGTTGAGTCTGAAGGGCTTTACCCACAATTTGATAAAGCCGATCACCACTTCAACAGCCAAATGCCAATGTCAGATAAATATCGTCGCATGTTAACGGCTTGGCGTAATTGTCCTCGCCAATACCATTTGTCAACCGCAGAATTTACACAAATTTTTAATGCCTAAATTTTAATACCTAGCAAGGTAGGCTGACGAAAGATGAAAAGACGCAGACACTGCGTCTTTTTTACATTCCCCCTCGCAGTTGTTAACTCCAACACCAACTTATCCCTCGAACTCTTGATATTCATACACTAAATAGTTCAACCTGATCGACGTTATTACTGTCACGAAATTTAAATAAACACATAATTGTTAAGCAAAATTGTCAAACTCGGACTAGTCTTAAATTGTTATTAATTTGTGTTTTTAAGCGGTGTTGTCAGTTAGACAGTTTTCAGAGGGGAATTCACTATGAGTATTTTTGACCACTTTCAGGCACGCTATGAAGCCGCCAAGGATGAAGAGCTATCACTGCAAGAGTTTTTAGCTCTGTGTAAAGAAGATAAAAGTGCTTATGCCAATGCAGCAGAGCGGCTGTTAATGGCGATTGGTGAGCCTGAGCTGATAGACACAGCAAAACACCCCCGATTGAGTCGCATTTTCTCTAACCGGGTGATTTCTCGTTATAAAACTTTTGAGGATTTCTATGGCATGGAAGAGGCCATAGAACAGATTGTTTCCTACCTCAAACACGCAGCCCAAGGTTTAGAAGAAAGAAAACAAATTCTCTATCTACTCGGTCCAGTTGGTGGCGGTAAATCTTCACTGGCGGAGAAACTCAAAGCTTTAATGCAACAAATGCCTATTTATGTTTTGTCTGCAAATGGCGTTCGTAGCCCAGTCAATGACCACCCATTTTGTCTGTTTGATGTGGTTGAAGATGGCGAAATCCTCAAGCAGGAATATGGGATAGAAAAACGCTATTTACGCTCAATTACATCACCTTGGGCGGCCAAACGCTTACACGAGTTTGGTGGCGATATTTCCAAATTCAAAGTCGTCAAAGTACGACCTTCAATTCTCGATCAAATTGCCGTCGCAAAAACAGAACCCGGTGATGAAAACAACCAAGACATTTCGTCACTGGTTGGGAAAGTGGATATTCGAAAACTCGAGCATTTCTCGCAAGATGACCCCGATGCATATAGCTATTCCGGTGCACTCTGTAAAGCCAACCAAGGGTTAATGGAGTTTGTTGAGATGTTCAAAGCGCCAATTAAGGTGCTTCACCCACTCTTAACCGCCACGCAAGAAGGAAACTTCAACGGTACAGAAGGGTTATCCGCCCTACCCTTTGATGGCATGATTTTAGCGCACTCAAACGAATCAGAGTGGCAGACATTCCGTAACAACAAAAACAACGAAGCGTTTTTGGACCGGGTTTATATCGTTAAAGTCCCTTACTGTTTACGCGTCTCGGAAGAAGTGAAAATTTACCAAAAACTGCTTGAACACAGTGAACTATCCAAAGCGCCATGCTCACCAAGCACACTAGAATTACTTGGTCAATTTAGTATCCTCTCGCGCCTAAAAGTGCCGGAAAACTCGTCACTCTTCTCCAAAATGCGCGTCTACGATGGTGAAACGCTAAAAGATACCGATCCAAAAGCAAAAAGCTATCAAGAGTATCGTGACTACGCAGGTGTTGACGAAGGGATGTCCGGTTTATCGACTCGCTTTGCCTTTAAAATACTGTCGCGCGTATTCAACTTTGACCAAACGGAAGTTGCGGCTAACCCCGTTCATCTGTTCTATGTCATCGAACAGCAAGTTGAACGCGAGCAGTTCCCTCAAGAAATCGCTGAACGATATATGGAGTTTTTAAAAGGCTACTTAGTGCCTCGTTATGTCGAGTTCATTGGTAAAGAGATTCAAACGGCTTATTTGGAATCTTATTCTGAATATGGTCAAAATATTTTTGACCGCTACGTTACTTATGCTGATTTCTGGATCCAAGACCAAGAGTATCGTGATCCTGAAACTGGCCAACTTTTCGATCGTTCATCGCTCAATAACGAGTTAGAAAAAATCGAGAAAACAGCAGGCATTAGTAACCCGAAAGATTTCCGAAATGAAATCGTCAATTTTGTACTGCGTGCGAAAGCGCACAACAATGGACAAAATCCGGTTTGGACCAGTTACGAAAAACTGCGTACCGTCATTGAGAAAAAAATGTTCTCAAATACCGAAGAGCTACTTCCTGTTATCTCTTTTAATGCCAAAACCTCATCTGATGATCAGAAAAAACACGACGATTTTGTCGCTCGTATGATGGAGAAAGGTTATACAGAAAAACAAGTAAGGCTGTTGTCTGAGTGGTATTTACGCGTCCGTAAATCTTCTTAACTTCAAGCAAACCAAAACCTGTACATGCGTTAGCCATACGAACAATGGCTAACGTAAAGGTGACGTTTTCAAGGGGATACTCATGGCGCAATTTATCGATAGAAGATTGAACGGTAAAAACAAAAGCGCGGTCAATAGACAACGCTTTTTACGCCGTCATAAAGAGCAGATCAAAGAATCTGTTGCAGACGCAGTGAATCGTCGCTCCATCACCAACACCGAGTCTGGCGAAGATGTGTCGATCCCAAATCACGACATCAAAGAACCCGTGTTTCATCAAGGAAAAGGCGGCCTAAAAGAACGAGTTCACCCGGGTAATGACCAGTTTATTACTGGTGATAAAATTGAGAGACCTAAAGGTGGCGGACAAGGCAATGGTTCAGGACAAGGTGATGCGAGTGCTGATGGCGAAGGCCAAGATGAATTTATTTTCCAAATCTCTAAAGATGAATATCTTGATCTACTGTTTGAAGATCTGGAATTGCCTAATCTAGAAAAAAATCAAATCAATAAGATTACAGAATGGAAAACTCATCGCGCGGGTTTCAAAACGGCAGGTGTACCGTCGAACATCGCTGTAGTTCGTTCTTTGCAACAATCACTAGCTCGCCGCACCGCAATGACAGCGGGAAAACGTCGTTTAATGGGGGAATTAGAAGAAGAGTTACTGCGCATTCAAAATAGAGAGCCCGCTCAAGTATTAGAAGAGAAGCGACTTAAGCAAGAAATCGAAGCGTTGCGTAAAAAAATTGAAAGTGTGCCGTTTATTGATACGTTTGACCTACGTTTCAAAAACTTTGAAAAGCGCCCCATTCCATCGAGCCAAGCTGTTATGTTCTGCTTAATGGATGTGTCGGGTTCAATGGATCAAGCGACTAAAGATATTGCCAAACGTTTTTACGTGTTGCTGTATCTATTTTTAACTCGCACTTATGAAAATGTCGAAGTGGTGTTTATTCGTCACCATACGCAAGCCAAAGAGGTGGATGAGCACGAGTTCTTCTACTCTCAAGAGACCGGCGGCACGATTGTTTCTAGCGCACTGAAATTAATGCATGAAATCATTGAACAACGCTACCCACTCGGCGAATGGAATATCTACGCAGCTCAAGCATCCGATGGTGATAACTGGGCTGATGATTCGCCTCGTTGTAAAGAACTCCTCACCAATAAGCTTCTGCCATATTGCCAGTATTACGCTTATATTGAAATCACTCGTCGCTCACACCAAACCTTGTGGCACGAGTACGAAAAATTACAACCCTCATTTGGCAATTTTGCGATTAAAAACATTCGCACCGTGGATGACATATTCCCTGTATTTAGGGAGCTATTCCAAAAGGAAACAGCTTAGGGAGGCATACTAATGACAACAAAAGCGAAAGGCACTTCAAAACGCAAGAGCAAATTGCTACCAGACGGACCTGACTGGACGTTTGAGCTTTTGGAGAAATACCATACTGAAATACGCCGGGTAGCTGAGTTTTATCGTCTCGATACTTACCCTAATCAAATTGAAGTTATTACCTCCGAGCAGATGATGGATGCCTACTCCAGCATTGGCATGCCGATTAATTACAGCCACTGGTCATTTGGCAAAAAATTTATTCAAACGGAACAAGGTTACAAACATGGCCAAATGGGGCTCGCGTATGAGATCGTGATTAACTCAGACCCATGCATTGCCTATTTAATGGAAGAAAACACCGTCACTATGCAAGCCTTAGTGATGGCGCACGCTTGCTATGGTCACAACTCGTTTTTCAAAGGCAACTACCTTTTCCAAACTTGGACGGATGCGAGCTCTATCATTGACTATCTCTTGTTTGCCAAAAACTACATTTCAGAATGCGAAGAAAAATATGGCGTACCCGAAGTCGAATCGCTGCTCGACTCATGCCACGCGTTAATGAATTATGGTGTTGACCGCTATAAACGACCTGAAAAAATATCGATAGCAGAAGAAAAAGCACGTCAAGAAGAGCGCGAAGCTTATCTACAATCACAAGTTAATGAACTGTGGCGCACCGTGCCCAAAGCAAAAACCAAAGAAGAAGATCTTAAAGTTCGTTTTCCAAGTGAGCCACAAGAAAACATTCTTTATTTCATTGAGAAACATGCGCCACTGCTTGAGCCATGGCAACGGGAGATCGTTCGTATTGTGAGGAAAATAAGCCAATATTTTTACCCACAAAAACAGACGCAAGTGATGAATGAAGGCTGGGCCACATTCTGGCACTACACTATCTTGAATCACCTTTATGATGAAGGTTTTGTTTCTGAGAAATTCATTCTTGAGTTTCTACACAGCCACACCAGTGTCGTCGCACAACCTTCTTACAACAGCCCCTATTTTAGTGGCATCAATCCATATGCACTTGGCTTTGCTATGTTCCGAGATATTAAACGTATTTGTGAAGAGCCAACCGATGAAGACAGGGAATGGTTTCCTGAGCTTGCTGGCACAGAATGGTTAGATGCGCTTCATTTTGCTATGCACAACTTTAAGGACGAGAGCTTCATTAGCCAGTATCTTTCACCTAAAGTAATGCGCGATTTCAAGCTGTTTGCCATTGTGGATGACGATCGCAAGAATTTTATTGAAGTTAGTGCCATTCACGATGATATTGGCTATCACGCCATCCGTGAAAAGCTTGCGGCACAGTACAATCTCAGTAATTTAGAACCGAATATTCAAGTTTATAACGTGGATGTCCGTGGTGATCGTTCACTGACGCTTCAACACGTTCCACACGATAGAATTCCTTTAGATCAAAGCTGTCATGAGGTACTAAAACACCTTTACCGTTTATGGGGGTTTGATGTCATTTTAGAGGAAGTCAAAGAGAGTGGCCGACGTGAAATTTTAGCGACTTGCCCACCACACGGCGAACGTGACACATAAGAACAAGTCGTTACCTTAAATATCGACGTCATAATGCGCGACCTCATTCGTTGCGCATTTTTTATTAAAAAAATATTTGTAATACATCCTTACAGCTTTGTTCACATTTCATTCATTAAATATTTGCTTAAATAAAATCACCAATATTTATAAGGGTATTTAACTAATGAAGCACAACAAAATCATCATCGCTATGCACTGGGTTATAGCATTACTGTTCGTATTGCTGTTTTTAAGCGATTCATTTCGTTCATTCTCCGATAAAGGTAGCGAAATGCGAGTGTTATGGCTGAACTTACATGCATGGTTTGGAGTCGCTGTTTTTGGATTATCGATGATTCGTTTAGCCGTAAAACTAAGCACAACAGCACCAGCGCCAGTGTATGCAAGTGACCTTATGCAGAAGCTGCTATATGGAGCGCATGCTGCCCTTTACCTCCTTACATTGCTTGTTCCAATCAGTGGTTATCTGCGTTTTGCAGGAAAAGGTCGGACATTAACTCTGGCAGGCGATGCTATTCCCTCATTGATAGGTAAGAGTGATTGGCTTTATAACATAGGGAAAACTTTACACGGTGAAGTAATGCAGGTGATTGTATTGACTGTTATCGGTGGTCATATCGCAGCGGCTCTTTATCATCACTTCATCGTAAAAGATCAGGTCATGGCACGCATAAAACCGTAATTAACTCGGTGGTAAAAATCCGCCTTCTTAGAAGGCGGCTTTGGTTTACAGCCCCCTGAAAGGGGGCATCCTCGCGCTGTTAGTTCATCTT
>NZ_CAWMCN010000012.1:0-3924 GCF_963865925.1 Vibrio sp. ZOR0018
ATTGAGCGATTTGGAAGAAAAGTGACGAGCGTAGCATGCTCGGCGGACGTTTGGATGCCGAAGGTTATTTTGCCGCTAAATTCTCAACGAAAAGCAACGCAACACGATCAAGAAACAACAAATATGTGATGACGATTTATTGCTTAAGTCCAGCCTGAGAACATGGAATTTACCGCTCAATTTCCTCGTTTTAGCTGATAAAAACTCACCTTGCCTAACGCCCGGCTAAGGGGTTGACAACGCACCGCCGAACTAAAAAAACACACCGTAAACACTGAACTTCAATTTTGTACTAAAGCCGCCAAGCGTTGGCAATCCCTCTTGAGCCGTTTGTTAGCTGCTGCACTTTAGCCGGAGATTTACTACCCAACGGCCTAATTTAAAACACATTATTGCTTTCAAACGACAAAGTAAAACGGACAACTGAGAAACTAAAACCTAATCCACGAAACGCACTTGGCAAAGAAGAAATAACAGGAAAACTGACGAGCTTCTAAGACTTCAATTTACAAAGAATTCTTTCGAAGAAGCCAACAACCAAGTGCGCGAAATCCATTTAAGCGCGACAAAACTTCAAAACCAAAGAAGCCACACCAAAGAAATAAACAAACACACCACTTCCCGTAAACAGACTTCGGTTAGTTCAAACACTTCACGAACAGTGCCACTGGCGAGATACGCGGAAAAGTGCTGACTTTCAGGTGTAAAGCTAGAGCATCAGACTAAGAAAAATAAGCGCTTAATTTTACGGTTTTTCTTAACCTCAGCTAACGCCCGCTTAAGTGGTGAGCAACGCTACCACGACACCCAATTATTACACCGTAAACACAAAAGCCAAATCAAACCAAAACCGCCGAGCGTTGCGAATCCGTCTTAAAGCGTTTGTTATGCGATTTCTCAAAGGTTGCTATTAAGTCTTTGATTAAGCTCCCACAATGCTATTCTGTTTGAGTCATATTTCAAAAGTTCACTAGCCTCTTGAAAACCACACCAACGAAATTTTGTATGCTCATTTGATAGCTGAGGCTCAGTAGACACCCGCACCGAAAAAGAATATTCAGGCACAACAAACTGATGATTAGTCCAATTTTCATGACCAGCATAGTACACTTTTGGGAGCATACACATTGAGTCCAATTGCTGCCAATCACAGCCAATTAAACTAGTTTCTTCTTTAAGTTCACGCTTTGCTGCCTCGATAATGGATTCACTATCTTCACCACCGCCGGAAATAGCTTGCCATACACCGTTATCACTTCGTTTTCCGATTAAGTAACGAGGTTGTTCATTGAGTATTTGATACGGAAATACTAATACTTGAAATGGTGCTCTCATTGGTTTTTCCTCTAATCGCATAACGCCCGCTTAAGTGGTGAGCAACGCAATACCTAAGCCGCCGCATACCACCTTAAACACTAAAACCAACGCATAGTAAAAATACCACGCGTTGCGAATCCGTCTTGAAGCGTTTGTTATAACTAAATTAACTCCAATGCTTCAATTGGGTTTGTTATTTCATCAATAACATCATCCAAGTCCGCATTTTTGAGGAAAAAATAAAAGGTTGAATCAACAACTTTTATTTTTTTTGACGTTGCATCATAAGCTATTACAGGAGGATTGATTGACTTGTTTGACTGCAACTCAACAAGTCCCTTAAGAGCGGTAGTCAAATGCCCTCCTCTGAGATCATTGCTTCTATGATGCTTTTGCTTAATGCTGTGCATCATGCAGAGCTTGGTCATTCCGCCATTTTTAATTGCATCATAACCCTGAGATAATATATCAGTCACAATGTAGTAATGCATAAAAAATGGTAGCGGCTTATCTTTTTGAACCTGCGTATTGTTTCCTGAGGCAATTGCCTCGAGGTTTTTCAAATGACGCTCAGAGTAATCATTGGTTTTTTCAGCGAGAGCTTTATTAAAAGAATCTTCAGAATCTATAAAGGCATTATCTCCCCTATTAAATATTCCAAAATTAATGCACGTTAACCTAAGAAGCTCTTGAAAAACGCCTACACTTGCAAAGGAGTTATCCAAACATAAATGCTTAATAGTTGTTGCAAACTTGATATTCAGCTCTTGTTCACCTTTAGCAATTATTCTGAGGAAGTCTTCATTTGTCCAAGGCTCAACAGGGATCTCATCAATTCGATCTTGTAGTTCACCATTAAACTGAGAGAGTCTATTCGACTCTTTCCAAACCCCAACGATGACAAACCTTACCTTTAACTCTTGAAATGTCCGTAAATCGTATGCGAAATCTTTTTGAACTTCTTCACTTAGATAATGAAAGTTTTCGAGGATTACTACTTTTTTGTTACCATGCCGATTTATAATATCAGCCACATCGTCTGGTAATTCTAAGTTGAATTCAATTTCATCATAGTTCTCTGTTGAAGAGTGATTACTCGACCGGTCTAACCCAACCTCGGCAGTTCCTTTTAGAACTAAAGCAATAGCACCTTGAATACGAGCCTTTCCTTTTGCCGTGCTAGATTGCCCAGATCCTTTTGTGTATGAGGTTCTAAGGGTAATTCCGGATTTTCGTAATATTGTTTGGTAAATATCTTTCAGTGTGTGTTTAGGCGATAAACTGATGACAATATTGTCATCATAATCAATATACTTTTTTACAAGAGCGGTTTTACCTTGTTTAGATGAACCATAAACAATTATTTGCTTATCAGACTTCAACGCTTCTATAAACTTGTTATCAACTTGTTCACGTTCAATATAGCTTTTGACTTGTTTTACACTTACACCGAATACGTCTTCTACTTTTATCACTTTACTTCCCTTTTAGTTATAACGCCGCGTTAAGGGGCAGCCAACGCTACTACCAACTTTCCGCATAACACTGTAACCACAAAAACCAACGCATAATAAAAATGCCATGCGTTGGCTGTCCCTCTTGAACGCTTTGTTAAATGCAACTTTTAAAACATGCTGTTTTGCTTCTGTGCATACTGATGGGCAATGACTTTGGTTATGATTTTTTCTACTTTCAAACACGTTGGTGTTTGAGTTTGAATCACGTCCATTTCTACTAACAATATGTCATTTTTCCCGAACCGTTCCTCACCATTATCAACACGTTCTAGAAACTGCTCATCTGTAATTTCAGCGTAAAAGCTTGATTGCCCATCGCTGAACTTCCATTTGTTACCATCTTTGAATGATGGTGATTCAATAACCAAACCAGTTTTAATAGAGTTAGTGAACAAAGGCGTTTCAAAATCGATAGGTTTGAAATAATCGCATTCGTTTGCTGCAGCATGAGCTTCAATTTTATGAACCGAAGACTTTACTTTGACCGCTTCTAAACCTTTCGATAGCGGTTCTCGAATGAAGCAATCTAAGGAGTTAGCCGCTTTGGGATCAGCTATCACATTAATAGTTTCGATATGAAAAACTTGTACGTCGCCTTGTTGATTTGTCACATGGACTGACTTATCGACTGTGTCTTTTTGTACTTCTTTCGGCTGCTGCCCTTGAAGGTGTATACATGCTTTAATACAGTCGGTTGCTAGCATGATCAGATCTTTTGGAGATCCCGATGCAAACATCGCCGCAGCACCTAAATTTATAACTTGAAGAGCGAAATCAATATCGAACGATTGATTTCTAAAGCCAGAGACGTCAAAAGTAAGCTCGGCATCTTTTCCATATGCATGCTTGGTAGTGATAGCCATAAAGTCATCAATAGCTGATATGTACTTTGCTACATCTTTAGCTCGAAGTTGCCCGTTCGCAACTTTATCACCGTGATACTCTAGAGATATCAAATCTCTGATATGTAATTCCAACGCTTTTTCTCCATCGTTGAACTAAATTGCATTTAACGCCCGGTTAAGGGGTTGACAACGCACCACTTAACTCAAAAAACACGCCGTAAACACTGAATTTCAATTTTGAACTA
>NZ_CAWMCN010000013.1:0-1495 GCF_963865925.1 Vibrio sp. ZOR0018
CTTAAGCCTTGGATCCGGTGCAGTCAGAATTTCTAAAACTGCCATATTTTCCTTCTAATTCTTGGAAGCTCATAACGCCCGGCTAAGGGGTTGACAACGCACCGCCGAACTAAAAAAACACACTGTAAACGCTGAACTTCAATTTTGCGCTAAAGTCGCCACGCGTTGGCAATCCCTCTTGAGCCGTTTGTTATAACGCATTTTCTACTGCACCTAACCAAGAAGGTACGTTCTTTTTATACCAGTCTATATACGTTGATGCTTCAGATTTATTACGACTAATCAGTATGTTAACCACTTCAATAACTATCCAGCACTTTGCAAAAACCAAATGCTTCGTTAACTCATTGGCGGTAAATGCGGAATTATATTGAGTGTATTGCTCGACAATCGAGGTGTACTCATGAATTGACCCTAAACCTTGTACTAAAGGGGCTAAATCAATTGCTGGGCTACCATAACCAAAACGCTCCCAGTCAAATAATACCAACTCACCATTCTTTCTCGTGCCCCAATTTCCATCATTCGTATCACCCGAAATTAAGCCAGAATGCTCAAATAGAACATGAGACAAGGTTTGTATTGATACTATCGCATTTTGGGAAGAGCAAGGAAGGCTTAAGGCCTCAAGAGCTGACTCAGTTGAAGTAACTGACCAATAATGTTCTTTGGGACTAAAAAATGGATTGTATTTTGAACAGTGAATGCTGCTCAATTGTTCAAAAACGCTCGAATTTGCTCTCAGTTCTGTTAACGTTACCCGATTAGGAATGAGCTCAATAAAAAGATCATTTTTTTGCACCTTATAGAGCTTAGGAATATTGACACCTTCGAGCATGGGAGCTGCGTATTGGTAAAAATTAACCTCTACATCCGAAGCGTCTTGCTTACGAATACAAAGAGAGCCATCAAACGCTTCCATAGTAACTCGAGCTCCACCCATTTTCGATAGATCTTGTGTACTCATAACTCTCCTGCGTTATAACGCCCGGCTAAGGGGTTGACAACGCACCGCCAAACTCCAAAAACACACCGTAAACCCTGAATTTCAATTTTGCACTAAAGTCGCCATGCGTTGACAATCCCTCTTGAGCCGTTTGTTAGCTGATGCACTTTAGCCGGAGATTTACTACCCAACGGCCTAATTTAAAACACATTATTGCTTTCAAGCGGCAAAGTAAAACGGATAGCTGAGAAACTAAAATATAATCCACGAAACGTACTTGGCAAAGAAGAAATAACAGGAAAACTGATGAGCTTCTAGAACTTAAATTTACAAAGAATTATGTCGAAGAAGCCAACAACCAAGTGCGCGAAATCCATTTAAGCGCGAAAGAGCTTCAAAACCAAAGAAGCCACACCAAAGAAATAAACAAACACAACACTTCCCGTAAACAGACTTCGGTTAGTTCAAGCACTTCACGAACAGTGCCACTGGCGAGATACGCGGAAAAGTGCTGACTTTCAGGTGTAAAGCTAGAGCCTCAGACTAAGA
>NZ_CAWMCN010000014.1:0-516 GCF_963865925.1 Vibrio sp. ZOR0018
TTATGAGAATCGACCTTGGATTTGTCGAGAGTTTGAAATGGGCTCTTATGAATGTCGAGATGAAAGGTCAGATTTACCTTAAAAATTATGTTCGATAAATCAGAGTGTTGTTAGCCATAACAAACGGTTAAAGAGGGACTGCCAACGCGTGGCGGTTTTTGCTCAAATCGGCCTTTGTGATTACGGCTGTTATTTTGAGTTCAGTGTTTTGCGTTGTCAGCCCCTTAACCGGGCGTTATGCAACTCAGGTAAATTTAGGGGTTTAATCTTTTGGGATTTCTCCGGCCATTCGTTTTGTATTGTCGGCAAATGAGCATTTTTACCCTAAAATTCGTGGCTAACTCAAGCCGTAAAACAGGCAAGGTTCTTTGCTTGCCTCAATCAGTTTTAGCGCTGGTTTGTTGTCAATTCAGCGCGCGCAAAGTGTGGAAAGGGTAAGTTAATCGATCATTTTGCTTTTGCTGAAGTTTTCGCTCGTTGAGTTTGTCTGATTCAAAAGCTTGGTTTGTTGTTGAA
>NZ_CAWMCN010000015.1:0-2701 GCF_963865925.1 Vibrio sp. ZOR0018
GTGCAAAATTGAAGTTCAGTGTTTACAGTGGTTTTTTGAGTTCGGCGGTGCGTTGTCAACCCCTTAGCCGGGCGTTAGGCCCAGATAGGAAATGATATGGAAATCAGAGTAGATAACTTAGAAGGCACTGGTGTTTTGCAGTTATTGGAAGAACACCTAAGAGACATGTATGCAACCTCACCAGCTGAAAGTGTTCATGCTCTGGATGTTGAGGCTCTTAAGCATCCATCCATCACTTTTTGGTGTGCAGAGAAAAATGGTGTAGTTCAAGGATGTATTGCACTTAAGGAGTTGGCTTCAAACCATGCAGAAATCAAGTCGATGCGAACATCCACAAGTTCAAGAAATCAAGGTGTTGCATCTCAGTTGTTGTCACATGTCGTAGCCGTTGCGAAAACTCGGAACTATGAGTTTCTGAGTTTGGAAACGGGTTCAATGGATTATTTTTTGGCTGCAAGAAAATTGTATGAAAAGCATGGTTTCATATACTGTGGTCCGTTTGGTGATTATCAACCAGATCCCAATAGCTGTTTTATGACGCGCAATCTGTAATAAAGGCCTAACAAACTGTTTAAGTAGATTCGGCATGCGTGGCATTTTTGGTTTGCGTTGGTTTTAGTGATTACGTAGTGTTGCGGAAGCTTTTGTAGTACATGCCTCACTACTTAACAGGGCGTTAGCTTGGGTTAAGAAAAACGGTGAATTTAGGGTGGAAAGGCTTTCGGTTTTCTAGCTACACACCGGACAAATCTTAGCTTCTCAACTATCTCGCCAGTGGCACTTTTCGGAAAGTGTTTGAACTTAACGAAGTCTGCTTACGGGAAATGTTGTTTTTGTTAAGTTCATTGTCGCGGCTTCTTTGCTGTTGAAATTCATGAATGCCTAAATTCATTTCGTGTGCTTTGTCGTTGGCTTTTTCGACAGAATTCTTTGCAAATTACCGAGCTCAGGAATGGTGATTTTCTCGGTCATTTCTTCTTTGCCAAGCGCATTTCGTGGATTAGGTTTTAATTTCACAGCTGTCCGTTTTACTTTGCCGTTTGAAAGCCATAATGTGTTTCAAATTAGGCATTTTGGCGTAATTTGCTAGCGAAAGTGCAGCAGCTAACTAGGCGTTTAAGACGGATTCCCAACGCTTGGGAGTTTTGGCTCTAGGTTGAGTTTTGTGTTTAAGGCGCAATGGTTTAGGATTGTGGTCGCGTTGCTCACCACTTAACGCGGCGTTAGCCGTCATTAAACTTGCCATCTTCAAAGTGATAGAATAGTATCACTTTAGTGGTCTGTTTTTGGAGTAAGTCTAATGAAAGTTGAATTGGTAACATCACTTAAGCGACAAGCAACTAAGATCCTTGCTGATCTCCATGATACCAAAGAGCCTGTATTAATCACTGAACATGGTAAACCATCGGCTTATCTTATTGATGTTGATGATTATGAGTTTATGCAAAATCGATTAGCGATTCTTGAAGGTATTGCTCGTGGTGAGCGAGCGATCACCGACGGTAGAATAATTTCTCATCATGAAGCCAAGGGCAAAATGTTAAAATGGCTGAAATAATTTGGACTGAACCAGCGTTATCAGATCTTAACGATATCGCTGAATATATAGCACTTGAAAATGTTGTGTCTGCAAAACAACTAGTCCAAACGATTTTCTCTAAAGTTGAACGTTTGGAAGCCTTTCCTGATTCAGGCCGTATCCCACCAGAGCTCGAACATTTAAGTTACAGGGAAGTTGTTATTAATCCGTGTCGTGTTTTTTATAAGCAAAATGACGGCAAGGTTTATATTTTATTTGTTATGCGAGCAGAAAGAGATCTTCGTAAATTTTTGTTGAGTAGACAATAGTTACGCGAATAAACGGCTAACAAACGCTTTAAGAGGGACAGCCAACGCGCGGCATTTTTACTATGCGTTGGATTTTAGTGGTTAAGGTGTTATGCGGAAACTTAGTAGTAGCGTTGTCTGCCCCTTAAGCGGGCGTTATGTGATCTTGTAAATTCAGCTACATAAAGGAGAATTTAGTGGCTAATTCAGTGATAATTCAGCAATTAGATAATCAATTGAAAGTAAATTCAGATGCTTATGATTTAAGTCGAATTGTTGGTGTTGAAGTGAAAGTTTTGACGTTCAAAGACTATCTTATGAGAATGTTTCTGTTGGGTGCAATTTCATCGAGTTTACTTTTTATCTTTATCCCATCAGAGCATCAGGAATATGGATTAGCGTATGCATCCTTTTTGCCATTGGTAGCATTTGTATTCGGTGCATTTTTGGGTTTTGTTAGCAGTAATAAGTATGAATTTCGTTTAGAGTTTAATCACTTAGATGAAACTGGGGTTCAATGGTTTACAGCGGCGAAGAGTAGAAAATCTAGTGATTACGTTTTGTTCAAAGAGCAAGAAATGGAGTTAAAACGAAAAATCACATAACAAACGGCTCAAGAGGGATTGCCAACGCGTGGCGACTTTAGTGCGAAATTGAAATTCAGTGTTTACAGTGTGTTTTTTGAGTTCGGCGGTGCGTTGTCAACCCCTTAGCCGGGCGTTATGGCTACCAAATTGAGTTGGTCACGAATGTCGATAAATTGGTTCAAATTGGAGTACCATGCTGTGATTACACTGATTTGAAGAACACGATGACAATTCCAATTAAAAATGTATCTAGTACGGAAATTTCTTGCTCAAACTGTCAGGCTTGT
>NZ_CAWMCN010000016.1:0-878 GCF_963865925.1 Vibrio sp. ZOR0018
TTCAGAGGTGTCGCACTTCGTACTTGAATCCAAGAAATATAACAAACTGTTTAAGAGTGATTCGCAACGCGTGGCATTTTTACTATGCGTTGCGTTTAGTGTTTAAGGTGGTAAGCGGTAGCATAGGTATTGCGTTGCTCACACCTTAACAGGGCGTTAGTTGCCCACCGACTACAATCAATCGGTAGGGAATTTCTGCTTCTGGTGTAGAACTCGCATTATGCGAATAATTGAACCTTCTACCCAGTACGAAACGATCATTGAGATTTCGGGAATAATGAGTAATCGTCCTCGAATTCCATCCCGTTGAACACCCATCAATGGTTGTTCGAGTAAGTTTTCTACTTTAGCCTCAATAATGTCATCAGTTTTTTCAGCCGCATCAGGGTTAAAGTCATAAAGAAACTCAAAGATCTTCTCACGATCATTTAGCGATTCCTCTTCCCATAAAATCATTGCTGGCCTCGATTACGAATTTTGGCCTTTCGTTCAGCCATTCGTGCTTTAGCTGAATTATGTTCAACAAATGAAGATTTTCCTGAGTCAAACTTCTCAAATGCTAGGTTTATTTGTTCAGTTAACCAAGCGTCATGAGATAATGTTTTTCTTTGTTGCTCAGCCATTTGTTCAGTAAGTTCACGGCAAGCATCGCTGAGTGTGCGACCTTGGCTCTCAGCCATTTGTTGGGCTAAACGTTTAATTTCGTCATCAACACGAAATTGAATTCGAGTGTCCATGAGTAGCTCCCCTAAGTTTGCGTGTGTACAAATGTTAGCACTAGAATCGAGCAAGGGCAACTAACAAACGGCTCAAGAGGGATTGCCAACGCGTGGCGACTTTAGTGCAAAATTGAAGTTCAGTGTTTACAGTGTGTTTTT
>NZ_CAWMCN010000017.1:0-1924 GCF_963865925.1 Vibrio sp. ZOR0018
TAGTGCAAAATTGAAGTTCAGTGTTTACAGTGTGTTTTTTGAGTTCGGCGGTGCGTTGTCAACCCCTTAGCCGGGCGTTATGTGAATAGGAGATTCCAATGGACAAGGTAGTCAAAGAGCGGTTCGATGAGTATCCGGAAAATGCTCGTGTTAGGTTAGAAGAGCTGCGAAATTTAGTCTTTCAAGTCGCATCTGAGTTGGAACTTGGTGAAGTCGATGAAACTCTAAAATGGGGTGAGCCAAGCTACAGTGTAAAAACGGGCAGTCCGTTAAGAATGGACTGGAAGCTTAAGTCTCCCAATAATTATTACCTATTCTTTAATTGCCAAACTAAGCTAGTCGATACATTTCGAGAGTTGTATGGTGACGAGTTGGTGTTTCAGGGAAACAGAGCAATAGTTCTGTCCTTATCTAAACCGCTACCAGAAACGGTCATCAAGTCCTGTCTAGAGTTAGCTTTAACCTATCATCAGCGTAAAAATCTGCCTCTTCTGGGCGTGTGAAAAATTCACATAACAAACAATTTAAGAGGGATTCCCAACGCTTGGCATTTTTGGTTCTACTTCAAATTAAGTGTTTATGGCACAATGCTTTAGGTTTTGGTGGTAGCGTTGCTCACCCCTTAATTGGGCGTTATATGAAAGAAGGTGAAATATGGAGCGTTTATTAGCTTCAATTGCAAAGCTAGATAAATGGGGTGTAGATAATCATGTTGATTTATCGAATGAATTGAAATCAATTGAAGCTAAAATTAAGTCTTTCTATAAGAAAAATGGATATAAGGAAAAAGTAGTTCAAGTACCTCGTATTAAAGTTAAAAAAAATAACCAAAAGACGACGGTTACTAAGTCAGTTAAAGCGAGCAAACCCTTAACTTTACACCAGCTAACTACGACAATAAATTTTGAAGTTAGCTCGAAATTAGTGAAAGGGATATCTCATTGTCACTTTTGTAAAGTTCGAAGACTAGAATGTAGAGAGCATGCATTACTAAGTGACAATAAAGTATTGGTTTGCAAAGATTGTCGTCAACGTAGACACAAGCAATATTTGGTTAAAAAGAAAATATACGTTGATAAAGATGATGCACTCAATTATTTAGTCTCAGGAAGCTATGGGTCAGGCAAAGCCAGTCGTTGAAAATCATATAACAAAGCATTTAAGACGGATTCCCAACGCACGGCATTTTCGGCTTACTTCAGTTTAAGTGTTTATGTCACAATGGGTTAGGCTAGGTGGTAGGCGTTGCTCACCACTTAATGCAGCGTTATGTGAATGGGAGATTCCAATGGACAAGATAGTCAAAGATCGCTTCGATGAATATCCGGAAAATGTTCGTATTAGGTTAGAGGAACTGCGAAATCTAGTCTTTCAAATCGTATCTGAATTGGATCTGGGTGATGTCGATGAATCTCTAAAATGGGGTGAGCCAAGCTACAGCGTAAAAACAGGCAGTCCACTAAGAATGGATTGGAAGCTGAAGTCTCCTAATAATTATTACCTGTTTTTTAATTGCCAAACTAAGCTAGTCGATACATTTCGGGAATTGTATTGTGAAGAACTGGAGTTTCAGGGAAACAGAGCAATAGTGCTGTCCTTATCGAAACCGTTGCCAGAAGCAGCAATCAAATCCTGTTTAGAGCTAGCTTTAACCTATCAGCAGCGTAAAAACTTTCCTCTTTTGGGTGCTTGAAAAAATTCACATAACAAACGGCTCAAGAGGGATTGCCAACGCGTGGCGGCTTTAGTGCAAAATTTAAGTTCAGTGTTTACAGTGTGTTTTTTGAGTTCGGTGGTGCGTTGTCAACCCCTTAGCCGGGCGTTATGCTCTAGTCACAATCAATCTATTTTGGAATATATCACAATGAAAAAATTAACAATTCTAGCTCTTTCATCACTGGCTTTCTTCTCATCTAACACTTTT
>NZ_CAWMCN010000018.1:0-2820 GCF_963865925.1 Vibrio sp. ZOR0018
AGTACAAAATTGAAGTTCGATGTTTACAGTGGTTTTTTGAGTGCGGTAGTGCGTTGTCAACCCCTTAGCCGGGCGTTATGTTTACTTTAGCTTTGGTGCTAATACAAAAGGATTTACAAGTTGAAATATTTCAGAATAGCTATCGCATTATTAATGTTTTCATCTGTGTCAGTTACTGCGAATGATGTTGGTTTTCGAAAAGTAGATAATGTTTCAAAAGACGGCCTATCTATGGCTGTATTATACCCAACTTCTTCGGAACCAAAGCCTGTAGATTTTGGGCCTTTTAAATTAAACGTTGCAATAGCTGGAGCAATCAAAGAAGGTCGCTTTCCATTAGCTATCCTATCTTATGGTTCCGGAAGCAGTAGCTTGTCTTATAAGGACATTGCACTTTCATTGGTTAAGAATGGTTTCATTGTTGTTATGCCTTCGCATCCTCAAAATAATTACCTAGATAATTCGTCAGAAGGCAAGGTAGAGAACTATGTAAATAGACCAAAGCATATCTCTGCTTCAATAGACAAAGCATTATCAATACCTAGTTTAAGCCTCCACATTGATACACAAAAAATTGCTGTCTTAGGGCACTCTATTGGTGGTTACAGTGCTCTTGTTGTGTCAGGGGGAATAGCTAGCACCAAAAAATTAATTGATTTGTGTAAAAATGTGCCAACACTATCAGACCCTTATTGTGCACCAGTGTTTGGAAATCTATTAACTCAAAGCGTAATCGTGAACTCTAAAGATACTCGAATTAGTGCACAAGTATTAATGGCACCTGTAGGGGCTCCATTTTTGGCAAAGAACTCGTTTGAAAATGTGAATATTCCTACTTTATTATTAGTTTCTGAGAAAGACGAAGAATTAACTGAGAAATACAACTCCCAAGTAATAAAAAATGGCCTTCAAAATACAGGCTTATTAACTTACAAAATAATTCCTAATGCAGGCCATTACTCATTTTTAACTTCTTATCCTGATTTTTTAAAAGCTGAATTAGGTGTAATTGCGCAAGATCCTGATGGTTTTAATCGTGTTGAATTTCAAAAAAACATCGGAAACGAAATTGCCACTTACTTGAATAAAGTAATGTGATCGTAAACATAACAAGAAATTCAAGCCGACTACCAACGCGTGGCTGAATTAGTTCCAAAATGGTTTAGTGATTACGGTGCATTGCTTCAAATGACATTGTGCGTTGGTAGCAGCTTAATTCGGCGTTAGCTGAGGTTAAGAGAAATCATAAAATTACGTGTTTATTTTTCTTAGTCTGAGGCTCTAGCTTTACACCTGAAAGTCAGCACTTTTCCGCGTATCTCACCAGTGGCACTGTTCGTGAAGTGGTTGAACTAACCGAAGTCTTCTTACGGGAAGTGGTGTGTTTGTTTATTTCTTTGGTGTGGCTTTTTTGGTTTTGAAGCTCTTTCGCGCTTAAATGGATTTCGTGCACTTGGTTGTTGGCTTCTTCGAAAGAATTCTTTGTAAATTTAAGTCTTAGAAGCTCGTCAGTTTTCCTGCTATTTCTTCTTTGCCAAGTGCGTTTCGTGGGTTAGGTTTTAGTTTCTCAGTTGTCCGTTTTACTTTGCCGCTTAAAAGCAATAATGAGTTTTAAATTAGGCCGTTGGGGAGCAAATCTCCGGCTAAAGTGCAGCAGCTAACAAACGGCTCAAGAGGGATTGCCAACGCTTGGCGGTTTTAGTGCAAAATTAAAGTTCAGTGTTTACGGTATGTTTTTTGAGTTCGGCGGTGCGTTGTCAACCCCTTAGCCGGGCGTTATGCTTAATCCATAAAAATCAGTAGGTTGTGGTTGTCGATTCCTTTGGTATTTCGTTCAGGTTTTGTCGGCAATTCAATATTGCCTTTCGCTGCCTAATGAAGCGGCAATGTATCTGGCGTTGTAAATTCTGAGTGATTGCCTCATTGGGTTCTTGAGTCTGCGCGAGGTTAGTTTTGCTCTTTCAAGTCGCTTTGAGCAGTTTGGTGCCTTTACTTACAGGCTGAAAGTTAGTCGGCAATTGAGCATTGTTTTTCGCTGCCTAATGAAACAGCAATGTGTCTGTCGCTGTAAGTTTCAGTGTTATTGCCTCATTGAGTTGTTGTGCCCATGCGTGGTGAGTGAGTTTGTCGGAGAGGGTTTCCACATTGACCTAGTTGCTAAATGAAAGCCTGCATTGGTCAGTTCATAGGTAAAGGTTGAGCCAGTTCTAGTTCAATGAAAGTCGAATTTTAGTCAATTATTTCAGTGGGTTATTCTTGGATTGGTTCAAATGTAAAGTGTTGAAGCTTAAGCATAACAAACGCCTCAAGAGGGACTGTCAACGCGCGGCGTTTCCAGTCCCAATGAACCGCGGTGGTTTCGGTTGTTGTGTTTGAGTTTAGTGGTATGCGTTGCCAGCCCCTTAGGCGGGCGTTATGCAACTCAGGTAAATTTAGGGGTTCAATCTTTTGGATTTCTCCGGCCATTCGTTTGGTATTGTCGGCAAATGAGCTTTTTATCCTAAAATTCGTGGTTTACTCAAGCCGTAAAACAGGCAAGGTTCTTTGTTTGCCTCAATGAGTTTTGGTGCTGGTTTGTTGTGAATTTAGCGGGCGCAAAGTGTGGAAAGGGCAAGTTTATCGAGCATTTTGCACTTGCTGAAGGTTTCGCTCGTTAAGTTTTCCTGATTCAAAAGTTTGGTCTGTTGCTGAAAGGTGGACTTTGTTTTGGCGGCTTATTTATCATGGCTCTGGCTTGGGTTGGTTCTTGAATCACTCAACCATTGCAATTGTGGCTTTTGGTCGTGTAAATTCAGTTTATCTCATTGAATTTGCATAACA
>NZ_CAWMCN010000019.1:0-2268 GCF_963865925.1 Vibrio sp. ZOR0018
CTACGCTCGTCACTTTTCTTCCAAACCGCTCAATTTGAGTTTTTTGTTTCTTTGCTGATTTAGCATTTTGGTTTATAAATTAATCGGTTAGTTTGTTTCAAGTTTACAAAAAAGCTCGTTCTTTCGTTTTGAAAGTATCGTTCTCAATCGGTTGGCCTAACAAACGGCTCAAGAGGGATTGCCAACGTGTGGCGACTTTGGTGCAAAATTGAAGTTCAGTGTTTAAAGTATGTTTTTTGAGTTCGGTGGTGCGTTGTCAACCCCTTAGCCGGGCGTTATGCACTGATCGCAACAATTCATATTAGGAAGTTAAATTGGACAATAAAACAGTAGGGGACGCAGGCGAATATTTGGTTGCGTATAATTTGAGTCGAAGGGGGTTATCTGCTGCATTAATGAATACAGGGACCAAAGGTGTCGATATATTAGTTACAGATGACGGTAAGAGTGTTGCGAGCATTCAAGTCAAATCATCTCAAGGGAAGAGTCAGCCAAGGCAATGGATGGTAGGTAAAAAGCAACCAAGCCCATCAGACAATTTCTTCTACGTGTTTTGTAATATTTGGGTCGATACTACGCGTGAACCAGAAGTGTTTGTAGTTCCTAGTCAATTTGTCAAAGATTCGGTTAACTGGGATTCTAAGGTTCCTTTGTTTAAAATTAAACCAGAAAATGAGAGTGTTTTTTTAAATAATTGGGCTCCCATACTAAACCTTTTCGAACGTGCATAACAAACAATTCAAGCAGACCCTCAACGCGTGGCACTTTTGGTTTGCGTTAACTTTGGTGTTGCCGAGGAATGCGGAAGGTGAGTCAGGGCGTTTCGGGCTACTTAATTGGGCGTTATGCTTAATCCATAAAAATCAGCAGGTTGCCGTTGTCGATTTCTTTGGCATTTCGTTCAGGTATTGTCGGCAATTCAATATTGTTTTCCGCTGCCTAATGAAGCGGCAATGTATCTGGCGTTGTAAATTCTGAGTGATTGCCTCATTGGGTTTTTGAGTCTGCACGAGGTGAGTTTTGCTCTCTCAAGTCGCTTTGAGCAGTTTGGTGCCTTTACTTATTGGCTTAAAGTCTGTCGGCAATTAAACATTGTTTTGCGCTGCCTAATGAAACAGCAATGTGTCTGTCGCTTCAAGTTTCAGCGTCATTACCTCATTGAATTATTTTTCCCATGCGTGGTGAGTTGGTTTGTCGGAGAGGGTTTCCACATTGGCTGCTTTGTAGGATGAAGCTCTGCATTGGTCAGTTCATAGGTAAAGTTTGAGTCAGTTCTAATTCGAGAAATGCTGTGGTTTGGTCAATGATTTCAGTGAGTTATTCTTGGGTGGATTCAAATGTAAAGTGTTGAAGCTTAAGCATAACAAACGCCTCAAGAGGGACTGTCAACGCACGGCGTTTCCAGTCTCAATGAGCCGCGGTGGTTTTGGTTGTTGTGTTTAAGTTTTGTGGTATGCGTTGCCAGCCCCTTAGGCGGGCGTTAGGTTTAAGGCTATACATGGAAATCAAAGAGTTTAGTGTTTGTAATCTGGAATCATTAAGGAAGATCTATATTCACTCTAGAAGAGATGGTTTTACATGGCTCAAGACGGACAGCTTTCGATTAGAAGACTTTGATCGTGATACTCAAGGTGAACGAATTTGGCTAGTTGAGGCTTTAGGTAAAGTTGCAGGTTTCATCTCGATTTGGGAACCTGACAAATTTGTTCATCATCTGTATGTTTCCAGCGAATATCAGAGTCAAGGTATTGGCTCAATATTACTTAACGGTGCGAAAGCAAAATATGGCTATTTGAGTCTTAAATGTATGGTTCAAAATCAAAAGGCACTTGAGTTCTATTTGTCACAAGGTTTTGCAATTGTGTCGCAAGTAGATGATGAATTTGGTGGTTATTATCACATGAGCTTCAGCTCAAAAACCTAACAAACGGCTCAAGAGGGATTGCCAACGCGTGGCGGCTTTAGTTCAAAATTGAAGTTGAGTGTTTACAGTGTGTTTTTTGAATCCGGCGGCGCGTTGTCAACCCCTTAGCCGGGCGTTAGGCAAAGTGAGTTTTTATCAGCTAAATCGAGTTGGAATTGAGCAGTAAATTCCATGTTTTCTGGCTTAAGTTAAGCAATAAATAGTCATCACATATTTGTTGTTTCTTGATCGCGTTGGGTTGCTTAGCGTTGTGAATTCAGCGGTAAAATAACCTTCAGCATCCAAACGTCCGCCGAGCATGCTACGCTCGTCACTTTTCTTCCAAATCGCTCAATTTGAGTTTT
>NZ_CAWMCN010000020.1:0-27698 GCF_963865925.1 Vibrio sp. ZOR0018
TTTTTTTTTTTTTTTGACGAAAAAGAACGCAAATATGGCGTATTAATCACAAAAACTGGTTAACACGCCATCACCAAAAAATGCCGTTCTGAAAATTAAATACTGAATATGGTCTTACGGTAGTACTGAAGCTCAGCAATAGACTCACGAATATCATCTAAAGCCAGGTGGCTACCTTGCTTAGAAAAGCCATCCAATACTTCTGGCTTCCAACGGCGAGTCAGCTCTTTTAGCGTACTGACATCCACATAACGGTAATGGAAGTAGGCTTCCAGCTCAGGCATATGTTTATAAAGGAAGCGGCGATCTTGCCCAATACTGTTGCCACAAATCGGAGATTTACCTTTAGGCACCCACTTTTCCAAAAACGTAATGGTCTGTTCAACCGCTTCTTGTTGTGTCACTGAGTCATGACGTACTCGCTCGACCAAACCGCTTTTGGTATGTGTGGTGGTGCACCATTCATCCATTTTAGCCAATTCAGCTTCTGATTGATGAACAGCCAACACTGGGCCTTCAGCCAAAATGTTCAACTCACTATCAGTCACAATGGTGGCAATCTCGATAATTTTGTGAGTTTCAGGGTCTAAGCCTGTCATCTCAAGATCAACCCAAATCAAGTTTTGATCGCTAAAAGACATAAATACGTTGCCTATATTGGTTTGCAGATAAAAAAGGTACTATACCCAAATTCAGATCCCCAAGATACCTTTGGACATTGGATCCAAACGGTATGATTTTGAGTAAAATCTCAACGTTGGATCAAAACGTATCATAATCATGAAGTAGATAATCGTGGCAAAGAAAAAGAAGCTGACGAAAGGTCAAGTACGACGCGTTCGTAATAATCAGAGTAAACGACTCAAAAAAGAGGACACAGTTTCGTGGGATGAAGCCATGCTCGGCACCGCAAAAACTGGGTTAGTGATTACTCGTTTTGGCCAACATGCCGATGTTGAAGATTTAGAGACTCACACCATCCACCGCTGTAATTTACGCCGAGGCATTGAAACGCTGGTCTCAGGAGATCGTGTTATTTGGCGACCTGGACTCGAATCGATGGCGGGTATCTCTGGCGTTGTCGAAGCGGTTGAACCGCGCAAATCGGTTCTGACTCGTCCAGATTATTACGACGGTTTGAAACCAGTAGCGGCAAACATTGATCAGATGGTCATTGTGTCATCCGTACTGCCGGAACTGTCACTCAATATCATCGACCGTTATTTGATCGCTTCAGAAACCGTGAATATTGCGCCACTAGTGGTACTGAATAAGATTGATTTACTCAGCGATGAATTGCGTAACCAATATCAAGAGTCGTTACGTGTGTACGAACGCATTGGCTACAAAGTGCTTTTTGTCAGCAAAAAAAGCGGTGAAGGGATTGCTGAGTTAGAAGCGGAACTTGGCGGACGGATCAACATATTTGTTGGTCAATCTGGCGTTGGTAAATCCAGCCTAGTGAACGCATTAATGCCAAATTTGGAAGATGAAATTGAAGAAGGTGAAGTTTCTCAAGCATCTGGACTTGGTCAACATACCACCACTGCGGCTCGCTTGTATCATATCCCTACAGGCGGTGATTTGATCGACTCGCCGGGAGTGCGTGAATTTGGTTTATGGCACTTGGAAGCTGAAGCGATCACTGAAGCCTTTGTCGAATTTCGTCCCTTCTTAGGCGGCTGTAAGTTTAGAGACTGCAAACACGCTGACGATCCGGGTTGCTTATTACGTCAAGCGGTGGAAAAAGGTGATATCAGTAACACGCGCTTTGAGAACTACCACCGAATTTTAGAAAGCATGTCGGAAAACAAAGCTAACCGCCAATATTCGCGTAACAAAAAAGCGGATTTATAAATAGCATCGAGTTTTACCCCGGCAAATGTCCGCAGACTTGATCGATAAATTTTTTATCTGTCGCCATCGAATAATCCGTAAGCAATGGTGACTAACTGCTGACATGGTGAGAGTTTTTCAGTAACATCTCGCGCCCAAAGTGAAGAACATACAGTTAACATTGGAATCAGAGACAATGGATAAAATTAAAGTTGGACTGCAATACTGGATCCCACAACATGGCTTAACACGCCTGATGGGTAAACTCGCATCAGCGAAAGCTGGCGGTCTAACCACTGCAGTCATTCGTTGGTTTATTAAACAATATAATGTCAACATGGATGAAGCTCTGCATTCAGATCCTAGCCATTTCAAAACATTCAATGAATTCTTTGTTCGTGAATTGAAAGCCGATGCTCGGCCAATCAGTGACGGTGATAGCTTAATCACCCATCCGGCCGATGCTTGCGTTAGTCAATTCGGGCCGATTCAAGATGGCAAGCTGATCCAAGCGAAAGGCCACCATTTTACAGCGGTAGAATTGCTCGGTGGTGATGCCAAACTGGCGCAAGAGTTTGAAGATGGCGAATTTGCCACGCTTTATTTATCACCTCGCGACTACCACCGCGTACACATGCCTTGCGATGGCGTGTTACGTCAAATGATTTATGTTCCGGGCGATCTTTTTTCGGTTAACCCACTAACCGCCGAAAATGTACCGAACCTGTTTGCTCGCAATGAGCGCGTGGTGTGTATTTTTGATACTGAGTTTGGCCCAATGGCACAAGTGCTTGTCGGAGCGACCATTGTTGGCAGTATTGAGCTAGTTTGGTCAGGGACTGTCACGCCTCCGCGCGGCAATACCGTTTATCGCTGGGATTATCCAGCCCAAGGCAATACCTCTGTTGTACTGAAAAAAGGACAAGAGATGGGTCGCTTTAAGCTAGGCTCAACGGTGATTAACCTGTTTGCAAAAGATAAAATTCGCTTTGATGAGTCTATGCAACACAATGCTACAACGGTTATGGGTACTCCATACGCACAGCAACGTTAATCGCCATATCTTAATGTTCCCTGCCGAATGCGTTAGCTCTGCATGTTCAGAGCTAACGCCTCTAGATATTTCGCTTTTTTTCTTTATTGATAAAAAACAAAGCTGCTGCATATTCCTTAGCTAAAACTCAAAATTTCAAGCCGCGTCTAAGACCTTCATTCACATATCATTTACGCTAGTTACTTCAAGTTAACCTAATGAAGGTCATGTGATATGCCTACCATGAATACGGGAATGCTGATAAAGCTTGCGATCTGCTTTTTGCTGCCCATCGGTGTTTTACTGATGCCCATTGATGCAATACCGATTGATGACTTAACCTTAATTCAACATCGATTACTGGCTATTTTTTTATTGGCTGCTCTGCTTTGGGTATTGGAGCCAGTTCCTGTATTTGCCACCTCCATTTTGATCATTGCGCTCGAATTGGTGATGATTTCAGATAAAGGCTTGCATCTCTTTCGTTCGCCACCCGCTGGGCATGATATCGGCGAGTTAATGAAGTACACCGATATTTTCAGCGCTTTCTCTTCACCGATTATTATCTTGTTCATGGGCGGCTTTGCACTGGCGATTGCTGCTTCTAAATATGAACTGGACAACAACTTAGCCCGAGTTTTACTCAAACCTTTTGGTACTCAACCCCGCTTTATTATGCTGGGGCTAATGTTGATCACTGCGGTATTTTCTATGTTTATGTCCAATACCGCGACTACTGTGATGATGCTGGCGCTGCTCGGGCCGATCGTCGCTTCAGCTCCAAAAGGGGATTTAGGCATCAAGGCCTTAGTGCTCTGCATTCCGATTGCAGCGAACACCGGTGGTATTGCCACGCCTATCGGTACGCCACCCAATGCGATCGCGCTGCAATATCTCACCGGAAGCAATAACATTGATTTCTTTTCTTGGATGATGATGGGCTTGCCATTTGTGATTATTCAGCTCACGTTAGCTTGGTTTTTACTACAAAAACTGTTCCCCTCTTCAGAAAAACAGATGGTGCTGAAACTCAACGGAACATTCCAAAAAAATTGGCGTGCAATCGTGGTCTACATTACTTTTGCCGCCACCATAGTGCTGTGGATGACCACCTCTCTACACGGCATGAACACCTATGTGGTATCTATTATTCCTTTGGCGGTTTTTACACTCACCGGCATTATGGGCAAAGAGGAACTGAAACAGATCAACTGGGACGTCTTGTGGCTAGTGGCTGGCGGGATAGCGATTGGAATTGGGCTAGATAAAACAGGGCTCGCTTCAGCATTAGCTCACGCGATTGATTACAGTTCTCTATCGCCTATCTCGGTCGTCATCACCCTGTCGCTCGTTTGTTGGATCATGGCAAACTTCATGTCCAATACCGCGACCGCTAACTTACTCATGCCGATCGCCGCCGCGATTGGCACATCCATGGAAAGCTTGGCCAGTATTGGTGGTATACAAAGTTTGTTAGTGGTTGTCGCCTTTTCTGCCTCACTGGGTATGATTTTACCTGTCTCAACACCGCCGAACTCACTGGCCTATTCTACCGGGCTTATTGAGAGTAAAGACATGGCCAAAACAGGTCTGATTATTGGCGTTGTTGGCTTGTGCATTGTCTATACTGCCGCGCTATTACTAACCTAACCTTTGGTGACTGCGACTTGCATTGAGCGTCAAGACTGAATGCAGGTCGCAAAGATGAATCATTCCAGCCTAAAACTAAGTAAAAGCAAATCAACGAGATGAACAATAATCGAGCACGATCATATTAATCAAAGCTACATTCTCGTAGGATTACTCTGATTTACTTATTTATTTATCTGAAGAAACATGAAACGGCTTCATCATTTCGCTGCAACTAAGCGTAGAAGCCGTTAATTCATCTTTTCCTGATCTGAGCTATCGACACGCGGTTGTCAAACCGTTCTAGGGACATAACCCATGAGACATACCATCAAATTTAAAATTCAAGTCGCTATCGCCATCATCATCGCAATCGTCAGTGGCGTCCAAGCTTGGATCTCCGTCAGTCAATTACAGCAAGAAACGACCTATGCCATTAATAGTGAAATGGAAAACACCAGTCTTGCTACTCGCCATTACATCAGTGATTGGCTTGGGATCCGCAGCAATATGATGTTGGCCAATGAACCTTTTATTGCCAATAATAACAATGCTGACCAAGCGTTACTGGTGACTAAAAAGAGCGGTGATTTTCTTTCTGTTTATGCTGGTTTTAGTGATGGCAGCATTGCTTATGGTGATAAAACCGAAGATTGGCCAAGTGATTATGATCCAAGAACGCGCCCTTGGTATAAAGATGCAATGGCACAATCGGGGCTTATAATTACCGAACCCTACCAAGATTTTGATGGCAGCATCGTAGTTAGCTTCGCCAAAGCTTTTAAAGGTCAAAAACAAGGCGTACTCGCCGCCGATTTAACGGTAACCAATCTCATTAAAGAAGTGCTGAATGTTAAACTGAACAATCAAGGTTTTGCGTTTTTGGTTGATGGTAATAACAACATTGTTGCCTACCAAGATGAAGCTTTAAGCCAAAAACCTTTAACCAATTTAAACAACGAATTAGATTCCCAGCACATGGCCAGCTTAGCCCGAGAAAATCGCGTGGATACCATCGCTTGGCCAAAGCAAGGCAACAAATTAATTTACGTCTCACAAATACCAAATACCGATTGGTTACTGGGCATTGTGGTAGACAAAGAGATGGCCTACGCCTCGGTTTCTGAGCAAATAACCTTTACCGCCATTGCCTCTTTAGTGCTCTACATTATTATCGCCAGCATCAGCACTTGGGTTGTAACCCGCTTACTGCAACCACTGCAGGTATTGTCGAACGCTTTAGCGCAATTAGCGCAAGGAGAAGGCGACCTCACCCAACGCATCGACATTCGACGCATGGATGAAATCGGTGAATTGGCCGAGAAAGTGAATCTCTTTTTAAGTCAAATGCAGGAGATGCTGAAAGGGATCGTCAGCCGTAGCCAACAACTTTCCCAGCAAGCACAAGACGCCAATGACCTTTCTGCTCAAGCTTCCATGCGAGTTGAGCACCAACAAAATGATGTCAACCAAATAGCCACCGCGATTCACGAGATGTCGGCTACCGCCGCTGAGGTGGCTAGCCATGCCGAACTAACTGCTAGCGCGTCACAAGCATCGGCCTCAGCTTGTGATGACGGGCAGGCGGTTATCAAAAAGAATCGAGATTCCATTACTCACTTAGCCAATCAGGTCGATAGTGCAGCCAAAGTGATCCGAGAGTTGGAGAGCAATGCTCAAAGTATCAACCAGATCCTATCCACCATTCAAAGTATTGCCGAACAAACCAATCTGTTAGCACTCAATGCGGCGATTGAAGCGGCCCGCGCAGGTGACCAAGGCCGTGGTTTTGCTGTGGTAGCCGACGAAGTTCGTGTGCTCAGCCAACGTACACATGGTTCAACGGAAGAGATCCGCACCATGATAGAAACCTTGCAGCGCAATACTCAACATGCGGTCGAGAATATGGAAGCCAGCACCAAACTGGCCGACCACAGTGTTGACTATGCCGAACAAGCTCACGACAGTTTAGTGCGGATCACGCAAGCCATTACCGAGATCAATGATATGGCCTTGCAAATTGCCAGTGCCGCTGAAGAGCAGCGAGCCGTCAGCGAAGACATTAGCCGCAATACACAAGGTATCAAAGACGCTTCTGATGACCTTGCTAGTCAAACTCAGCAGAGCAGCCACAGCGCTCATGAAATGCATTTATCGGCAGAAGCCATGCGTAACGATATTCGCCGCTTCAAAGTGTAAATCCTCTTGGCTTGCCTCTTTTAATCACATTGAGGCAAGCCCATAAATTCCCTTTGTTTTCCCCTAGCGCTTAAGGCATATTGAGATCCTTCCCTCGTTCAAGGATGTCTACATGGGCTACGAATGGCTCGCGCTTGCTGCCGCGTTTCTTTGGGCAGTAGCCAGTTTACTGTCTGTTACTCCCGCTCGCCATTTAGGAACCTTTGCTTATAGCCGTTGGCGCATGGGCTGTACTTCTCTCATTTTAGTGAGCATGGCGCTGGCAACTGGCGGCTGGGCAACGGTAAACAGCGAGATGGTAACACCCATGATGTATTCGGGGTTGATTGGCATATTCATTGGCGATACGGCGCTGTTTGCGTGTTTAAATCGCATGGGGCCAAGACAAGCGGGTTTGCTCTTTTCTTGCCATGCCGTTTTTTCGGCCATTCTCGGCTATTTTTTATTCAGCGAAAGCATGAGCCATGCCGAGCTAGTGGGCGCGACTTTTGTCTTTTCAGGCGTTCTAACGGCCATCTTTTTTGGCCGCCGAGGGCAAAATCATAATGCATTGGAAGCAATTAAAGGCCGAGTATGGGTTGGCATTGCACTTGGCCTTATCGCGGCTCTATGCCAAGCATTGGGTGGGATCATCGCCAAACCTGTGATGCAAACGGGGATCGACCCCATCGCCGCTTCCGCGATTCGAATGCTCACCGCTTTCACCGCACACTGCTTACTGTTGGCTACTGGTGCAAAATTAGCACGCGCCACTCAAGCCATTACGCTGCCCATTTTTACCATTACTGCCATCAACGGTTTTCTTGCGATGGCGGTCGGAATGACGTTAATTCTCTACGCACTGCGTGAAGGCAACGTGGGTATGGTGGCCCTGCTCTCCTCAACCACGCCCATCATGTTGTTGCCTATTTTATGGATGTATACCAAACAGCGGCCCAACCGCTTCGCTTGGTGCGGCGCACTGTTTGCCGTGCTTGGGACGGGAATTTTAGTTTATTAAATGGCGCTAAAAAGGCACCGATGTTGATCAATAGGCTACCTTTATAGGCATTGATAGGGAGAATCATTGATCTTAACCTACTGCAATCGCTTCAAAGTGTAGTAAAATTACGCTAATTTCTGTTTAAGTTACTTTGAATTTGACGAGGTCATAACTATGTCAGCTAAGAAGCCAATGGCTTTAGTAATTCTTGACGGTTGGGGTTACCGTGAAGATAACGCACACAACGCAATCAGCAATGCACATACTCCAGTCATGGATAGCTTAATTGCAAACAACCCAAACACTCTGATTTCTGCTTCTGGTATGGATGTAGGTTTACCGGATGGTCAAATGGGTAACTCAGAAGTCGGTCACACCAATATCGGTGCTGGTCGTATTGTTTACCAAGACCTGACACGCATTACTAAATCAATTCTTGATGGTGAATTCCAACAAAACGAAGTGTTAGTCAACGCGATGGATAAAGCCATCAAAGCGGGCAAAGCGGTTCACCTATTGGGGCTAATGTCGCCAGGTGGTGTTCACTCGCATGAAGATCATATCTACGCTGCCGTTGAAATGGCTGCTGCCCGTGGCGCTGAGAAAATCTACCTCCACTGCTTCCTTGATGGCCGTGATACGCCACCACGCAGTGCCGAAGCCTCATTGCAACGCTTCCAAGACCTATTTTCTAAATTAGGTAAAGGTCGTATCGCCTCACTGATTGGTCGTTACTACGCCATGGATCGCGATAACAACTGGGAACGCGTACAAAAAGCTTACGACCTATTGGTTGAAGCCAAAGCAGAATTTACTTTTGATTCTGCCGTAGCAGGCCTTGAAGCCGCTTACGCACGTGAAGAAAATGATGAATTTGTTAAAGCGACAGAAATCAAAGCTGAAGGCCAAGACTCTGCTGCGATTGAAGATGGCGACGCCGTGATTTTCATGAACTACCGCGCCGACCGTGCACGTGAAATTACTCGTGCCTTCATACCAGATTTCAACGGGTTTGAACGTGCGAAGTTCCCAGCAATTGACTTTGTGATGCTAACCCAATACGCCGCCGACATTCCTCTGCTGTGCGCGTTTCCACCAGCATCACTAGAAAACACCTACGGTGAGTGGCTATCAAAGGCGGGCAAAACTCAGTTGCGCATCTCTGAAACAGAAAAATACGCGCACGTCACCTTCTTCTTTAACGGTGGTGTTGAGAACGAATTCCCAGGCGAAGAGCGCCAATTGGTTGCTTCACCTAAAGTGGCAACTTACGATCTGCAACCGGAAATGAGCGCGCCTGAACTGACTGAAAAACTCGTTGCGGCAATCAAATCGGGTAAATACGATGCGATTATCTGTAACTACCCGAACGGCGATATGGTTGGTCATACTGGTATTTACGAAGCGGCCGTGAAAGCATGCGAAGCGCTTGATGAGTGTATCGGAAAAGTGGTTGAAGCGATTAAAGAAGTCGATGGCCAGTTACTGATCACAGCAGACCACGGCAATGCAGAAATGATGGTGAACCCAGAAACAGGGGGCATTCATACTGCTCATACCAATCTGCCAGTGCCGCTTATCTACGTCGGTAGCAAAGATCTTAAGCTAAAAGATGGTGGTAAGCTTTCTGACCTAGCACCAACGATGCTTGCTCTATCGAACATGGACATCCCGGCAGAAATGTCTGGTCAAGTGTTGTTTAAATAACTCACCAACCACGTGATGTTGAGCCTCGATAAATATCGAGGCTTTTTTTCGTCCAAGAACTCGATTTGATTGCAAGTTTTGACATAGGGCTTTCGCCTCGCGGATGGCTTTGAGTATACTGACTCACTAATTTGTCGATAGAGACTTGAAAACGAATGAGAAACAAGCCTTCACCACACCCACTTACTATAACGACTTGGTGGCATGCACTTAGCCTAGTGATGGTGTTAGGGCTAGCTTGCCTCTCCAGCTCACCGTTAATGGCTGCCACACAACAAGAGCTAAAAGGGGTGAAAGGCGAAATTTCTCGTCAGCAGCAAGCGTTAAATAATCGACAAAAAGAGCTCGATTCGTTGCAAAATGCGCTTAAAAAGCAAGAAGTGGGCATTTCAAGTCTAGAAAATCAGATCAAAAACACCAAATCAGAATTAGTAGTGGCCAACGCTAATATCGCTAAACTCAAGCAAAAGATCACAGCCTTAGAAACACAACAAACACAGCAAACCGCCAAATTAGCTCAACTGATCAAAACCTATTACGCCACTCAGCGAGCGACAGCCTCATCCAACATACTCAATAATGGCGTGGAAGAAGATCGCATCAGCCAGTATTACCAACACTTGGCGAAGGCGCGCAGCCAAACCATCCAACAGCTTGAACTTACGCAAAAAGAACTCAATGAAAGTGAAAAACAGCTGCGACTTGAACGAGACCAAATCGCCTCTCTATTAGAACAGCAGACCCAAAAGCGCGCTACATTGGCAAAAACGCAGTCAGAACGACGCAGTACGGTGGGTAAAATTCAAAAAAGCATTTCCGGTGATAAAGTCTACTTAGCCGAATTGCAACGCAATGAAACGCGATTACAAGCGGAAATCGCCAAAGCAGCAAAACGTAACGCTGTGCTAATGGATGGGTTAGCGCCGCAAAAAGGCAAGCTACCTTGGCCAGTCAAAGGCAAAATCCTGCATGCTTTTGGTACACGCCAAAGTGGACAAATTGATTGGAAAGGCCTAGTCATTGACGCCAATTATGGTCAAAACGTCAAAGCGGTTTATTCTGGCACGGTCGTGTTTGCTGAATATCTACGTGGTTATGGGCTGGTGGTTTTGCTCGATCATGGCAAAGGCGATATGACCTTATACGGCTTTAACCAAAGTTTGCTCAAAAAAGAGGGCGATAAAGTCACCGCCGGTGAAACCATTGCTTTAGCAGGCGACACTGGCGGTCAATCCCAGCCAGCGCTCTATTTCGAAATTCGTCGCAACAGTAAAGCCGAAGACCCAACACGCTGGCTCAGTCGCTAGCAAAACACATTCATCACCCTGTTAATCCGGGCGAGCGTTAATGTGATGAATAGTACGCTTCTACTTGAGTAATGAATTGGGTCAATTGTCTTTTATCCAACGAATTAATACCCGCCGCCGCTTCTCGCCCGCCTCCGGTTGCAAAGGCGCTGCATAACCTATCCGCTCCCTGTTTATTGGTTAATGGAGCACGTAGCGAAACGGTATAACCACCCGATGAATTTACCGTTAAAACCATATGTGCCGCGGCAGGTGCTTGATTGGCTAGCCAATTACTAAACACACCACTCACTCGCTGTGATGATGCACAGTCTGGCAGCTCGTATACGCTCAAACAGGCACTTTTATAGATAGGCTCTAACGACTGAGCAAGCTGCATATCTTGCTCATAAGCGTGCTGCAAATGATAAAAAGGGGAGTTGTCATCCTTCATTAAATCAAACGGTGAAGGATAAACTAGCAAGGCTTGGTACAAATCAGCGGGGTGATAATGAAGCTGCTCTATCGTCTCTCCATAACCGTTATAGTTAATCAAGGTGCCTAAGTTTTTTAGTTGTTCAGCTTGAGTGGTAGTTAGCCCCGCGTTGCGCGCTAAAGTATCCGCTTTAGCAATCAAATTATCGCCATAAGCTGCCACAATCGCCCACTCATGGAACGGACCACCTAACCACTGATCAATAATTAATGCCGTACAAGTATTAGGGTCCAAATCAATATGGGCGTCAAGCAGCGGAGTCTCGGGGATTGAGCCTGCATAGTGATGATCGGCATAAAACACCGTCACCCCCGCCGCAAGAGCCTGCTGTAAAGGTTGCTGATTCTTCTCCATCGAAATATCTAACACGGTCAGACTATCTCGGGATTGAAGATTAAGACGCTGAAGCAATTTGATATCACGCTTAACCCCAGTAACTAGGGTCGTCGTGCGAGGGTAAGCAAGCCGCAGCTGAAGAAGAGAGATGATGCCATCAGCATCACCGTTAAAAACGTCATAGTGCATATCAACACCACCCTTAGAGATGTATAGCTAACAAGCTAACAGCTTCAAAGGATTAAGAACAATACTCAAAGGTTATAACTAAGCACACATTATGATGCGTGCATCGCCCGCACACCTTCCTCTAATAATAGAAGCTGTTCAAGACCTTGTTCCGTTGCTTTGGGTTTAACGACTGCGATCATCTGTAGCATGCCTTGATGAATCACTTGCTCGGTGATCTGCGTTTTGGAAAACATCGCTGACTGATAACTCAACCAACACGAGGCCGTCATATGGAGAGTGGTCACTAAAGATTGCATATCTTCTTTTCCGACAGACAGCAATTTCAGCTCAACAAAAGCGTGCATAATATTAATGAGATTAGTTTGCAGCTTTTCTTGTACTTGAATGTACTCACCATGTAGAACTTCATCACGCTGCAGGATTTCCGGTAAATTGGCATAGAAAAAACGGTATTTCCACATCAAAGTGAAGATCGAATCAAGATAATGCTTTAACAGAGTTAAGCTTTCGCGCTGTGCCGCAATCGGCTGAAAACGTTCGAGTAACTCTGCTGAATAGAGAGCAAAAATATCACGAACAATTTCTTGTTTATTACGAAAGTGATAATACAAATTACCTGGGCTGATTTCGATATGTGCTGCGATATGGTTAGTGGTCACCGTTCTTTCACCATGTTCATTAAACAGCGCTAATGCAGCATAAACGATCTTATCTTTGGTTTTCATCTTGTCTTATTACCTCTTTACCTCTGTGAACCTGCTCCTATCAAATAACAGGATGAGAGTGAGAAACGGTGCATTATCGGCGATAAGGCACCGCAAACCTATTATTGATGGTACGGTTTAGACAAGGCGTGCACCGCATCAACAAATATGCCCGCATTTTCCGGTGGCACATCTAAATGGATACCGTGTCCGAGGTTAAAGACATGGCCCGTTCCACCATGGCCGAACCCTTCAAGAATGGTCGCCACTTCTTGGCGAATACGATCATGCGGAGCATAAAGCATGGAAGGGTCCATATTGCCTTGCAGCGCCACTTTGTCACCGATACGCGCTTTGGCGTCGGCAATATTGATGGTCCAATCAAGCCCTACTGCATCACAACCCGTCGCAGCAATCTGCTCCAGCCACATGCCACCATTTTTGGTAAACAGAGTGACGGGTACGCGGCGACCTTCATTTTCACGAATTAAACCATCCACAATTTTGTGCATATACTGTAGTGAAAAGAGGTTGTAGTCGCGCGGCGTCAGTACTCCGCCCCAAGTATCAAAAATCATAACAGACTGAGCACCCGCTTTGATTTGTGCGTTAAGGTATTCAATAACACTGTCTGCCAGTTTATCGAGCAAGGCGTGCAGCACGCTAGGATCGGCGTACATCATTTTTTTGATCTTAGTGAAGGCTTTTGAGCTGCCACCTTCCACCATATAAGTCGCGAGTGTCCATGGGCTGCCTGAAAAACCGATCAATGGAACTTCACCTTGTAGATCTTTGCGGATCTGGCGTACGGCATTCATCACATATTGCAGTTCGCCTTCCGGATCCGGTAAGCCAATTTTATCGACATCGGCTTTACAAGTGATCGGGCGTTCAAACTTTGGCCCTTCTCCCGCTTCAAAATACAAACCCAATCCCATGGCGTCAGGAATGGTTAAAATATCAGAAAATAAAATAGCGGCATCTAATGGAAAGCGACGTAATGGCTGTAATGTCACTTCAGAAGCTAGCTCAGCATTTTTACACAGCGCCATAAAATCGCCTGCTTCGGCACGCGTTGCGCGATACTCTGGCAGGTAACGTCCTGCTTGGCGCATCATCCATACAGGGGTGCAATCGACAGGTTGTTTTAACAGTGCACGCAAGTAGCGATCATTTTTTAATTCAGTCATTCCGTCTTCCAATTTAAAGCTTGTTATTTTTTGTGGCGTTATTCTAGCACTGAATAAGCGCCAAAAACGGTGTGCTTTGCAAGCGAGATCATGTTATTAACTTTTAAATCAATGGTTAATTTGCAAGCAACCTTTAACGGTGTTAAAAATTTGTTCGCTAGCGAAAACTATAATTATAAACTGAGTACTCTGTACTCGGCATCTCATAACGACATCTTACTTACCCCCTCCTTCACCGGAGGGTTTTTTTTAGCAATGCGGCAGTGAATCTTTCTCGATTTCGCTTAACGTGTGCTCTATTAATGCTCTGGCTATCGTCCCTTCGGGCGCAACGGGAGGCAAAGCACTTGCTAAAAACCATTGTGCATCACTCAATTCACTATAGTCGGGTTTTATCGTGCCAGAGTCATATTCCGCCACAAAGCCCATCATCATACTCGATGGAAATGCCCAAGGCTGACTACCAAAATAGTGAATATTTTTCACATGAATCCCCGTTTCTTCAAGCACTTCACGTGCCACGCATTGCTCTAACGTCTCCCCGACCTCCAGAAAACCAGCAATGACGGTATACATGCCGTTACGATGCCTTGGGTGCTGGGCCAATAAAATTTTATCCTGATTTCGTACCGCGACAATAATGCAAGGAAAGATACGCGGATAATGTAACGTTCGACACTCAGAACATTGCATCGCCAATTGGTTATGGTTTAGGTAATTTCGCCCACCACATTGTGGACAAAAACGTAACGTTTGACTCATGTGACCATATTGAAGCGCTTTGCTGATCGCCAAAAACAGTTCTGGTTTGAGATGCAACAATTCGCGTAATGAAGTCATTTCTCGCTCGCCATCAAGATCGGCATCATTGACCCACATCACTGGGTAACCATCACAACTATCTACCACCACCGCTTTTTCTAAAGGCAGGGAATATTCACCCGCAGATCCTAGCGGTAACTCACCATTTATGGTCCAGATCTCACTTCCGGAAACTACACACCAATAAGCGATTTTTGTATCACTATTTTTCAACATGTTGCGACCTCTCTTCTTGCAGTTACCCCATTTTACTGGCAATCTAAATTCATACCAGAATTTGTAACGTTCCAAATTTAGTTCTATAAATTCTAGTAAGGACAATGAGTTGTATCTACGAAGTGCAACCCTACGCAAAGGAAACGGTCACCAGCTTTGTGACCCGATCATGAGGGCATGGTCATGCTAAAAAAACTAAAACGCACACAAGAGCAATGGGGCGGTTACAGTGACGTTATTGATCACTGGTTAAACACGCGACAAACCTTAATTGTAGAGTATTGCAAATTAGCCGCGCTGCAACCTTGCGCCGCCAAAACGAATATTAACGGGCTTCCCTCGCCAGAAGAGCTGCAACGTTTTTGCCAGCAACTGGTGGATTATATTTCCGAAGGTCACTTCAAAATCTACGATATGGTGATGGATAGGTGGCGTGCAACTGGCTTTGAAGCCACCGATGAAATTAATCAGACTTATGGAAAAATTATTGTTACTACGGAGCCGTTACTCAATTTTACAGATAAATACGCGGCAGTGAGTGATGAGGATGATCTCGAAAACTTTGACAACGACCTTTCGCTAATTGGTGAAATTATTGAGGTGCGTTTTGGAGTGGAAGATAGTTTGATTCAACTTATCGCGGACAGCTTGGCTATCCCTCCTGGTGCTTAATATTGAATATTTTGCTGTAATCATTCGCGTAGATTAAATTAAGCGCAACAAAAAAGGCACCCGAAGGTGCCTTTTTTAATCAGCGCTGAGATTACTCTTCAGAAGAGAAACCTGCGTTTAGCAGTGCCGCTAGGTTATCTGTCGCTTGTTCAGCAGACGGGCCTTTTAGCTGTGCCGCACGTTTAGCTTGACGTTCTTGGTGGTAAGCGAAACCTGTACCCGCTGGGATCAGACGACCAACGATTACGTTTTCTTTCAGACCGCGAAGATCATCACGTTTACCAGAAACAGCCGCTTCTGTTAGTACGCGAGTTGTCTCTTGGAACGATGCCGCAGAGATGAACGATTCAGTCGCTAGAGATGCTTTAGTAATACCTAGTAGCTCACGCTCGAAACGAGCAGGCTGTTTGCCTTCGGCTTCTAGGTTACGGTTTGCAACTTTCACTTGTGAGTATTCAACTTGCTCACCCGCTAGGAACTCAGAGTCGCCAGCATGAGTAATCGTACACTTACGTAGCATTTGACGAACGATAGTTTCAATGTGCTTATCGTTAATCTTAACACCTTGCAGACGGTAAACTTCTTGAACTTCGTTAGCGATGTAAGACGTTACAGCATGGATACCACGTAAACGTAGGATATCGTGCGGAGTCTCAGGACCATCAGCAATAACGTCACCACGTTCGATCTTCTCACCTTCAAACACGTTAAGTTGACGATGCTTAGGAATCATTTCTTCATAAGTTTCGTTACCCTCACGAGTGATGATTAGACGACGTTTACCTTTGGTTTCTTTACCAAAGCTCACAGTACCTGTGTGCTCAGCAAGAATCGCAGGCTCTTTTGGTCGACGAGCTTCAAACAAGTCAGCTACGCGAGGTAGACCACCCGTGATATCTCGGTTACCGCCAGATTTTTGTGGAATACGCGCTAATGTGTCACCAATACCAACTTCAGCACCATCTTCGATGTTAACGATCGCTTTACCCGGTAAGAAGTATTGAGCTGGCATATCAGTACCAGGGATCATGACATCTTTACCTTTCGCATCAACAAGTTTGATAGCTGGACGCATATCTTTACCTGCTGCTGGACGAGCGGCTGCTTCGGTTACTTCGCTTGAAGATAGACCCGTTAGGTCATCTGTTTGGCGAGAAACCGTTACACCATCAATCATATCAACGAATTGGATGCGACCAGCCACTTCAGTGATGATTGGCATGGTGTGCGCTTCCCAGTTAGCCACTGTTTGACCAGCTTCAACCACGTCGTTATCACCTTTACTCAACACAGAGCCGTAAGGCAGTTTGTGTTTTTCTTTAGTGCGACCAAATTCGTCAATGATAGTCAGCTCTGATGCACGAGAGGTGATAACCAGCTTCTTATCTTTGTTGATAACGAACTTAGCGTTGTGAAGTTTCACAGAACCTTTGTTCTTCGCTTGGATACTGTTCTCTGCCGCAGCAGTAGAAGCCGCACCACCGATGTGGAACGTACGCATCGTTAACTGTGTACCCGGCTCACCGATAGATTGAGCAGCAATAACACCAACTGCCTCACCTTGGTTTACTAGGTGACCACGAGCAAGGTCACGACCGTAACATAGCGCACAACAGCCGAAGTCCGCATCACAGGTTACCACTGAACGTACTTTCATATTATCGACAGAGTTCTCATCGATAATCTGACACCACTTCTCATCAATCAGAGTATTACGTGGAATAAGTACTTCTTCAGTGCCTGGCTTCATCACATCCTCAGCCACAACACGACCAAGAGCCAGTTCAGTTAAAGAAACTTTAACATCACCACCCTCGATATGAGGCATCATGTCGACACCTTCTTGAGTGCCACAGTCATGCTCTGTCACCACAACGTCTTGTGCAACGTCTACTAAACGACGAGTCAGGTAACCTGAGTTCGCTGTTTTAAGTGCTGTATCGGCTAGACCCTTACGTGCACCGTGGGTAGAGATAAAGTACTGTAGTACGTTCAGGCCTTCTTTAAAGTTTGCTGTGATAGGCGTTTCGATGATTGAACCATCTGGACGCGCCATCAGACCACGCATACCTGCAAGCTGACGAATCTGAGCAGCAGAACCACGAGCACCCGAGTCAGCCATCATATAGATGCTGTTAAACGATTCTTGTTGTTCTTCTACACCATCACGGTTGATCACGGTTTCAGAAGATAGGTTATCCATCATCGCTTTCGCAACACGGTCGTTGGTAGACGCCCAGATATCGATAACTTTGTTGTAACGCTCACCCGCCGTAACAAGACCTGATTGGAACTGTTCTTGGATTTCGCGTACTTCTTCTTCAGCTTCAGCAATTTCAGTGTATTTTGCTGCTGGTACAACCATGTCGTCGATACCAACTGACACGCCTGACAGTGCTGCATAAGCAAAACCGGTGTACATGATTTGGTCAGCAAATACGACCGTATCTTTCAAACCAAGCTTACGATACGCTTCGTTTAATAGATTTGAGATCTGTTTCTTACCAAGCTTCTGGTTCACGATGCTGTATGGCAGGCCTTTAGGCACGATTTGCCATAGCATGGCACGACCGACAGTCGTATCGACCATCTTAGTCTCAGTTGTGCTGTAACCATCTTCATCAACAACGGTTTCAGTGATACGTACTTTAACGCGTGCGTGTAGCGCCGCTGTCTTAGTACGGTATGCCTTCTCAGCCTCTTTAGGGCCAGCCAGGTACATACCTTCACCTTGTGCGTTGATTTTTTCGCGAGTCATGTAGTACAGACCCAAGACCACGTCCTGTGAAGGTACGATGATCGGATCACCTGATGCTGGCGACAGAATGTTGTTCGTCGACATCATCAGTGTACGAGCTTCAAGCTGTGCTTCTAAAGTTAGAGGCACGTGAACCGCCATTTGGTCACCATCGAAGTCCGCGTTATACGCCGCACACACAAGTGGGTGCAGTTGAATCGCTTTACCTTCAATCAGTACAGGTTCGAACGCTTGAATACCAAGACGGTGCAGTGTTGGTGCACGGTTTAGTAGTACTGGGTGTTCACGAATCACTTCGTCTAGGATATCCCAAACAACCGCTTCTTCACGCTCAACCATTTTCTTAGCTGCTTTGATCGTCGTGGCCATGCCGCGAGTTTCTAACTTGCTGTAGATAAATGGTTTAAATAGCTCAAGTGCCATCTTCTTAGGAAGACCACACTGGTGCAGACGTAAATATGGACCTACTGTGATTACAGAACGGCCTGAGTAGTCTACACGTTTACCAAGTAGGTTCTGACGGAAACGACCTTGTTTACCCTTGATCATATCAGCAAGAGATTTCAGAGGACGCTTGTTAGAACCTGTGATCGCACGACCGCGACGACCGTTATCAAGTAGCGCATCAACAGACTCTTGCAGCATACGCTTTTCGTTGCGTACGATGATGTCCGGAGCTGCTAGCTCTAGAAGACGCTTCAAACGGTTGTTACGGTTGATCACACGGCGGTACAAATCGTTCAGATCAGATGTCGCAAAACGACCGCCATCTAGTGGTACTAGAGGACGTAGATCTGGCGGAAGTACCGGAAGCACAGTCAGGATCATCCACTCAGGGTTATTACCTGAGCTGATAAACGCTTCAACAAGCTTCAGACGCTTCGTCAGTTTTTTGCGTTTAGTTTCAGAGTTAGTGGTTTGTAACTCCTCACGCATCATCTCTGTTTCAGCGACAAGATCCATTGAACCCAATAGGTCCTTGATCGCTTCTGCGCCCATCTTCGCCGTGAACTCATCGCCCCACTCTTCTAGACGGTCAAGATACTCTTCTTCAGTAAGCATCTGACTCTTTTCTAGATCCGTCATACCCGGCTCTGTTACTACATACATTTCGAAGTAAAGAACACGTTCGATATCACGTAGAGGGATATCCATTAGCAGACCGATACGAGACGGTAGCGATTTTAGGAACCAGATGTGAGCAACCGGTGATGCAAGCTCGATGTGGCCCATACGGTCACGACGAACTTTAGTTTGTGTAACTTCAACGCCACATTTTTCACAGATCACGCCACGGTGTTTCAGACGCTTATATTTACCACAAAGACATTCGTAGTCTTTGACTGGACCAAAAATACGCGCACAGAACAGACCATCACGTTCAGGCTTGAACGTACGATAGTTGATCGTTTCAGGTTTTTTAACTTCACCAAAAGACCATGAACGAATCATGTCAGGTGAAGATAGACCGATTTTGATTGCATCAAATTCTTCGGTCTTATGCTGTGCTTTTAGAAAGTTTAATAAGTCTTTCACAATCAGCTCCTGTAAGGAGTTAAAAGGCGCTCGGCGAGCGCCTTTCTACCAGGATAATCCAGAGGGTTTACCGCCAAGATTACTCTTCGTCTTCTAGCTCGATGTTGATACCTAGCGAGCGGATCTCTTTCAGCAATACGTTGAAAGACTCTGGCATGCCAGGTTCCATGCTATGGTTACCATCAACGATGTTCTTATACATCTTCGTACGACCGTTAACGTCATCTGACTTAACAGTAAGCATTTCTTGTAGTGTATATGCAGCACCGTATGCTTCTAGTGCCCACACTTCCATCTCACCGAAACGCTGACCACCGAACTGAGCTTTACCACCAAGTGGTTGCTGAGTTACTAGGCTGTACGAACCTGTTGAACGAGCGTGCATCTTGTCATCAACAAGGTGGTTCAGTTTGAGCATGTACATGTAACCGACAGTTACAGGACGCTCGAATGCATCACCAGTACGACCATCAAACAGTGTTAGCTGACCAGAAGTTGGTAGGTCGGCTAGGCTTAATAGTTCTTTGATTGATGCTTCTGACGCACCATCAAATACTGGAGTTGCAATCGGTAAACCACCACGAAGGTTGTTCACAAGAGTACGAACATCACCATCAGACAGAGCAGCAATATCTACTTTCTGACGCGTATCGCCAAGATCATAAACCTTCTGTAAGAACTCACGCTGCTTAGACAGCTCTTGTTGTTCTTTAACCATTTGGTTGATCTTGTCACCAATACCTTTTGCAGCCAGACCTAAGTGAACTTCAAGGATCTGACCGATGTTCATACGTGACGGTACACCTAGTGGGTTTAATACGATATCAACTGGCTGACCGTTTTCATCGTAAGGCATGTCTTCAACAGGGTTGATCTTAGAGATTACACCCTTGTTACCGTGACGACCTGCCATCTTATCACCAGGCTGGATACGACGTTTCACCGCTAGGTAAACTTTAACAATCTTCAGAACGCCAGGCGCTAGATCATCACCTTGAGTGATTTTGCGACGTTTCGCTTCGAACTTCTTATCGAAGTCAGCTTTTAGCTCATCCCACTGCTCAGCAAGCTGTTCAAGTTGAGATTGTAGCTCGTCGTTTTCTAGTGTTTGTTCTAGCCATTTCTTACGATCAATCGCATCAAGCTTCGCTTCAGAATAGCCACCATTGATCAGTACAGCTTTCACACGCGCTAGTAGACCACCTTCAAGAATTTGGAACTCTTCAGTAAGGTCTTTCTTCGCTTCTTTTAGCTGCATGTGTTCAATTTCAAGCGCACGCTTGTCTTTCTCTACGCCATCGCGAGTGAAAACTTGAACATCGATAATGGTACCTGAAACAGAGTTTGGTACACGCAATGACGTATCTTTAACATCAGAGGCTTTTTCACCGAAGATTGCACGTAGTAGCTTCTCTTCTGGAGTTAGCTGAGTTTCGCCTTTCGGCGTTACTTTACCAACTAGGATGTCACCACCCTTAACTTCAGCACCAATGTAAACGATACCTGACTCGTCTAGTTTAGACAGAGCCGATTCACCTACGTTTGGAATATCCGCTGTGATCTCTTCAGAGCCCAGCTTAGTATCACGAGCCACACAAGAAAGTTCTTGGATGTGGATAGTCGTGAAACGGTCTTCTTGAACGACGCGCTCAGATACTAAGATCGAGTCTTCGAAGTTATAACCATTCCAAGGCATGAATGCGATACGCATGTTTTGGCCAAGCGCTAGCTCACCAAGGTCTGTTGAAGGACCATCAGCAAGGACATCACCGCGAGCTACAGGTTCACCTGGCATCACAGTAGGACGTTGGTTAATACATGTGTTTTGGTTCGAACGTGTGTATTTAGTTAGGTTGTAGATGTCGATACCCGCTTCACCAGATACAAGTTCATCTTCATTAACTTTAACTACGATACGAGACGCATCAACTGACTGCACCATACCGCCACGTTTGGCAACGGCAGTTACACCAGAGTCAACCGCTACATTACGTTCGATACCAGTACCAACCAACGGCTTCTCAGCGCGTAACGTTGGAACCGCTTGACGTTGCATGTTCGCACCCATCAATGCACGGTTCGCATCATCGTGTTCTAAGAACGGGATAAGCGAAGCGGCGATTGATACGACCTGGTTAGTCGCAACGTCCATGTAGTCAACATGTTCACGAGGGTGAAGACCAGATTCACCTTTTTGACGAGCTGTGATCAGCTCATCTGCAAACGTACCTTCTTCAGTCAGAATGGCGTTTGCCTGCGCGATAACAAATTGACCTTCTTGGATAGCTGACAAGTAATCAACTTCATCAGTCACCACACCATCAACAACACGACGGTACGGAGTTTCTAGGAAACCGTATTCGTTACAACGTGCAAATGCTGACAATGAGTTAATCAGACCGATGTTCGGACCTTCTGGCGTTTCGATCGGACATAGACGACCGTAGTGAGTTACGTGTACGTCACGTACCTCAAAGCCTGCACGCTCACGAGTTAGACCGCCAGGACCCAATGCAGAAATACGACGTTTGTGCGTCACTTCTGAAAGTGGGTTGTTCTGGTCCATAAACTGAGAAAGCTGTGAAGAACCGAAGAATTCTTTAACGGCCGCAGAGATAGGCTTCGCATTGATCAAATCTTGAGGCATGATCGCATCAAGATCGCCAAGGCTTAAGCGCTCTTTCACTGCACGTTCAACACGCACAAGACCTACGCGGAATTGGTTTTCAGCCATTTCACCAACAGAGCGAATACGACGGTTGCCAAGGTGGTCGATATCGTCCACTTCGCCAATGCCGTTACGAATGGCGATCAACTTCTTCATCACTTCGATAATGTCAGTTTCGTCAAGCGTACCAAGCTCGCCGGCATCTTCACGCTCAATTGAGCTGTTGAACTTCATACGGCCTACTGTTGATAGGTCATAGCGTTCTTCTGAGAAGAATAGGCTTTCAAACAGCGATTCGGCTGCTTCTTTTGTTGGTGGCTCGCCAGGGCGCATCATGCGGTAGATTTCTACTAGTGCAGAAATACGATCAACCGTACTGTCGATGCGGAGCGTCTCAGACACAAATGGACCATGATCAAGATCGTTCGTAAATAGAACTTCAAGTTTCTTATAGCCCGCTTGTGAAAGATTCGCTAATGCTTCCAAGCTAATTTCTTGGTTTGCGCTAACGATGACTTCACCAGTTGCTTCATTGACATAATCTTTAGAAGCGACTTTACCAACGATGTACTCAACGGGTACTTCGATAAAATCAACGTTATCTTTTTCTAGTTGACGAATATGACGAGCCGTTACACGACGACCTTTTTCGACATAAACGGTACCATTTGCTTCAATATCAAATGACGCTGTTTCGCCACGCAGGCGCTCAGGTACCAACTCCATAAGAAGAGTTTGGTCTTTGACTTCAAACTTCACTTTTTCGAAGAACAGATCCAAGATCTCTTCTGTCGATTTACCAAGTGCACGAAGAATGATCGATGCAGGCAGTTTACGACGACGGTCAATACGCACGTATAGGTTATCTTTTGGATCAAACTCAAAATCTAACCATGAACCACGGTAAGGGATAATACGTGCGTTATAAAGAACTTTACCTGATGAGTGAGTTTTACCCTTATCGCTGTCGAAGAATACGCCTGGGCTTCGGTGCAGCTGGGATACGATAACCCTCTCAGTACCATTAATTACGAAGGTACCATTGTCTGTCATGAGTGGAATTTCACCCATGTAGACTTCTTGTTCTTTAATATCTTTTACAGTACCTGCTGGCGCGTCTTTATCAAAGATCACTAGGCGTAGTTTTACGCGTAGTGGCTTAGAATAAGTTACACCACGAATTTGACATTCTTTAACGTCAAAAACTGGCTCACCAAGACGATAGCTAACGTATTGCAGCTCAGAATTGCCGTTATAGCTCTGAATAGGAAATACAGAACGAAAAGCAGCCTCAAGACCGTATTGTCCTTCAGGATCCTGTTCGATAAACTTGTCGAACGAATCGAGCTGGATCGATAGCAGGTATGGAATGTCCAACACTTGTGGACGAGTACCAAAGTCCTTACGGATGCGCTTTTTCTCGGTATAAGAGTAAACCATGGGGTTCCTCAGCTCGCTGATAAGTGACCCAAACTGCCCACCAATTATTCAAAAATAAAGGGTCATAGGACAGTGACTAACAGCTGTTTACTGTAGTAACACAACATCACTCAAAAATGATAGTTTGTGTGCTTTTGCACGAGTATAAGCGTCTAAACAGCGGGAAAATTCACCCATACCCTACAGCGCAAAAAGGCCGGTGGTCAATAAACCACCAGCCATTAGCCTTGCGGCTAAGAAATTAAGTAATAATTACTTAACTTCAACAGTCGCACCAGCTTCTTCTAGCTCTTTCTTAAGTGCGTCAGCTTCTGCTTGAGAAACTGCTTCTTTAATTGCAGCTGGAGCGCCGTCAACTAGAGCTTTAGCTTCTTTAAGACCTAGGCCAGTTGCGCCACGTACTGCTTTGATTACAGATACTTTGTTTGCGCCAGCAGCAGTTAGGATTACGTCGAATTCAGTTTGCTCTTCAACAGCTGCTGCTGCTGGGCCGCCTGCAACTACTGCAGCTGCAGCAGAAACACCGAACTTCTCTTCCATAGCAGAGATAAGTTCAACAACTTGCATTACAGACATTTCTGCAACTGCATCTAGGATTTGCTCGTTAGTAATAGACATAACAATTCTCTTTTAAGTCAACAATAAGTTTATTTAGCAAACAATAAAAAGCAATGCGAATTACGCAGCTTCTTTTTGATCGCGGACAGCAGCGATAGTACGTACCAACTTGCCAGCAGAAGCTTCTTTCATGCACATCATTAGGCGTGCGATTGCTTCGTCGTAAGTTGGTAGTGTCGCTAGTAGTTCTGCGTCAGTTAATGCGCCTTCAAATGCAGCTGCTTTGATTTCAAAGTGCTTGTTCTCTCTAGCGAAGTCTTTAAAAAGACGCGCTGCAGCACCTGGATGCTCGTTAGAGAATGCGATCAAAGTAGGACCTACGAATACGTCTTGTAGACATTCGTAAGCTGTGCCTTCCACTGCGCGACGTGCTAGAGTATTACGAACAACTCTCATATAAACACCCGCTTCACGAGCTTGTTTACGTAGAGAAGTCATCGCGCCTACTTGAACGCCACGAGAGTCAGCAACAACTGCAGAAAGTGCACCACTGGCCGCTTCGTTGACTTCAGCAACAATTGCTTGTTTGTCTTGAAGGTTTAAAGCCATCTTGGATTTACTCCTGGTTGTCGTTACACCACTCACTATTATCACAACAGTGAGAGTTATTTCGGTGCAGTCCCAGAAGAAAGTTTATCTATTCAAAAAATAAATTATGCTTTCTGTCAGTTCGGGCACCATCTACGTAGGTACGATTAAGTCATTTATCAAACAGACAAATAACGCCTACGGTCTTGGACGGAGACTGGGTCATAGTTCTAAGAACTAAAATCAGCCCCAACCACAAATATTAGGCGCAGAATTATACACAAATTCCACACCTAATCAAATGTATTATTACGCTTGAGCGTTTAGCGTGTTCTGATCAACAGCAACACCCGCACCCATCGTAGTAGAAATGCTTACTTTCTTCAGGTAAGTACCCTTAGCAGAAGAAGGTTTCGCTTTCTTAAGTGCAACTAGAAGAGCTTCTAAGTTCTCTTGAAGTTGGTTAGTTTCGAAAGAAACTTTACCGATAGTTGTGTGGATGATGCCGTTTTTGTCGTTACGGTAACGAACCTGACCTGCTTTAGCGTTCTTAACCGCTTCAGCAACGTTAGGAGTTACAGTACCAACTTTAGGGTTTGGCATTAGACCGCGAGGACCAAGAATGGTACCTAGTTGACCTACAACGCGCATTGCATCTGGAGAAGCAACAACAACGTCAAAGTTCATTTCGCCTTTCTTCACTAGCTCAGCTAGATCTTCCATACCCACTAAATCTGCACCAGCAGCTTTAGCCGCTTCAGCGTTTGCACCTTGAGTGAACACTGCAACACGTACTTCACGACCAGTACCGTGTGGCAGAACAGTTGCACCACGTACGTTTTGGTCAGATTTACGAGCATCAATGCCAAGGTTCACAGCAACGTCTACAGACTCAACGAATTTAGCCGTTGCAAGTTCTTTAAGAAGAGCTACAGCTTCGTTGATTTCGTATTCTTTAGTTGCGTCAACTTTCTCACGGATAGTGCGCATACGCTTAGTTAGTTTTGCCATGATATTAACCCTCTACCACTAAGCCCATTGAACGAGCAGTACCCGCAATAGAACGTTTCATCGCTTCAATGTCAGCACCAGTCATATCAGCCGCTTTCGCTTCTGCAATTTCTTGGATTTGAGCATCAGTAACCGTGCCCACTTTTTCAGTGTTTGGACGGCCTGAACCAGACTTGATGCCTGCAGCTTTCTTCAGAAGAACAGCCGCTGGAGCAGTCTTAGTTACGAACGTGAAAGAACGGTCGCTGTATACAGTGATAACAACTGGAGTAGGCAAGCCTTTCTCCATTGATTCTGTTCTTGCGTTGAACGCTTTACAGAATTCCATGATGTTAACGCCACGTTGACCTAGTGCAGGACCAACTGGTGGACTTGGGTTCGCCATACCAGATGCAACTTGCAACTTGATATAAGCTTCAACTTTCTTAGCCATGATATTTCCTAAATGTGGGTACAAACGCCAATCAGCTGATCAGCTCCCCGGTTACTTTGTCATAAAGACGTGTAAATAAGGCGCGAAATTATAATCACATTTCATGCCCTTAACAACCCTAAAAGGTGTTTTTTTAATCAAGCTTATCGACTTGGCCAAACTCAAGTTCAACAGGAGTTGCACGACCAAAGATAGATACTGACACTTTAATGCGGCTCTTCTCGTAATCCACTTCTTCAACGGTGCCGTTGAAATCAGCAAATGGACCTTCATTAACACGAACCACTTCACCTGCTTCAAACATCGTCTTAGGACGCGGAGCTTCGCTCGCTTTCTCTAGACGATTAAGAATCGCATCGGCTTCTTTGTCAGTGATAGGTGCAGGACGATCGGAGGTTCCACCAATGAAACCCATTACACGAGGAACACTACGAACTAAGTGCCAGGACTCATCATTCATGAGCATCTGTACCAATACATAGCCTGGGAAGAACTTGCGCTCACTTTTACGGCGTTGACCTGCACGCATTTCAACAACTTCTTCGGTTGGAACAAGAACTTCACCGAAGAATTCTTCCATTGCGTGCATCTTGATATGCTCACGCAGCGATTGCGCTACGCGACCTTCAAATCCAGAGAAGGCTTGAACTACATACCAGCGTTTTTTAGGAGCTTCACTCATGTATTAAACCCTCTATACCCCAGTCACGAAAGCGACAAGACGAACCATAATGCCGTCGATGCCCCAAAGTGCTAGAGCCATTACGATACTTACAGCTAAAACGATTAATGTTGTTTGCATGGTTTCTTGACGTGTCGGCCATACCACTTTGCGAACTTCCATACGAGATTCACGCGCAAACGCAATCGCCGCTTTTCCTTTTGTGGTTGTCGCAGCAACACCGAGTGCTACAATAATCAGCGCAACCACACCTGCAGCGCGAAGCACTACAGACATTTCACCATACAGGTAATTACCCACAACAGCGGCAGCTAACAGAGCAAAAGTGACAATCCACTTAAATGTGTCTGCTGCACTTGAGCTATCAGGAATTTCAGCATTGTTTGCTTTCATAAACCAACCTGTTACAAGTCTTAACATAGACGACAACAACCCCGCTGTTGCAGGGCAAATCCATAGCACAGGTAAAGCTACCTATACATACTCATCAAGATAGAAATGTCTCTATCTTAAATCCTTTGCACTGGCTTTATCGACCAACAAATCGACAACGGCCAAATTTAGTGCAGAAAAAGGGCATCAAATGATGCCCTTTTTGGTAGTCGTTAGTCAAATACTATTCGTATTTAAACGGCTAAATCAGCAATTAAGCGATAACTTTAGCAACAACACCAGCACCTACTGTACGACCACCTTCACGGATCGCGAAACGTAGACCTTCATC
>NZ_CAWMCN010000021.1:0-3641 GCF_963865925.1 Vibrio sp. ZOR0018
CGGTGTTCTCCGCCGCGTCTTCGGTCACGCTGCCGCTCACCGCGCCTTGGATGTCTGCCTTATCGTTCGCACCATTGATGCCCGTCACAATTGACCCTAAAACACTTTGAGAATAGCCTTCTAATAGCGTTAAACTTTGTGTTTCAGAGAGGCCTAGCGCGGTGAGTGCTGACGTGGAGAATTCTGTTGCGGCTATGGTTTCCGAAGCGTCGCGAGCGATGCTGACTGAACCCGTCGGGCTTGAACCGTTCGATTCACCCGCTGCAGTTGCAAGATCTTCGCCTAGCTGTGTTGGGTCTTGGCCTTGCTCTAATGCTGCGAAAATTTCATTGATGTCATTGGTTATGTCTACGTTGCGACCATCGGCGTTAACTCTTGATATTTGTACATCATTATTATTGCCTACATCGTCTTGGGTAGCGTTACTGGCACTGATGATTATTTCACCAGGCAAGGTTTTTTCTCCTGGCTGAAGCACCCGTACATTGCCATTTGCATCCACAACGATCATCTGACCGAAAGTTAATGTTGTACCTAAAGAAAAAGAACCAAGTTCCATATAATGCCTCTAATAACTTCCGAATTCACAACGATGCGACTGTTTACATTCCTACATCTTTGCTACGTAATTTGTCATTTCTAATGGTAATAAATTAGCATTTAACACCTGTAATACAAAGGAAAAACCATTTTTACACCTTCTTATGTGACGTAGGTGGAGACTTAAGTCACACATTTATAGTTTGAATCAATATCACACTAAAGATGTACTTTATTATAAAAATAATCAACAATGTTTAATAAATGTTAATTGATGATTTGGTGTATGATTCTTTGCTAAAATCACGAATGTAATGAATATGTTACTGTTTACTGATGAGAATTTAATGTTATTTTGTTGCGTTTTTCCATCAAGCGTCTCGATAATGAAACAGCTAATGCCGTACTATTGCGGCTTAAAAGAAGTAGAAGTCCCTAGAGGAGTGCCCAAGTGAATTGGATGAATATGAAAACGTTGAGCTACGCCATCGCACTCAGCTTCCCGATCTCTGTATATAGCCAGACTCTTGAGCAAGCGGTGTCAATAACGCTTGCAACCAATCCAAATATTAAAAGTGCATATAACGAATATGTGAGTAAGCGCTATAATAGCGAAGCCTCTTCTGGTGCTTATCTTCCAAGGATCGATCTCGATGCTGGTATTGGCTACGAAGCGGTAGATTTAGCCTCTGGTACTGAAAATGAACTTACTCGTAAAGAAGCCACCATTACCTTAACCCAACTGATTTGGGATGGTTCTTCGACTTTAAACGATATTGATCGTACTTCGGCCGATGCCGAATCCGTTCGTTTCCAACTCTTAGCTGACGCTCAAGATATCGCATTAGAGGTCACTAAGGTGTATCTCGATGCAACGAAAGCGTTTGAAATACTGACACTTTCTGAAAGCAACCTCTCAGTACATAAGAAAATATATCGTGATATACAAAAGCGTGTGGAATCAGGCATTGGTTCAACCGCTGATCTTTCTCAGGTTGAAGCTCGTCTAGCTAAAGCCCATGGCAATCTTTTAGCTGCACAGAATAATCTGTTTGATATACATACCCAGTTTAAACGGTTGGTAGGTCAACCTCCTCAAGATTTAATTTTCCCTAGAGCAGACCACTCTGCTTTGCCTTTTACCGTTGATGACGCTTTAGAAAAAGCCTACCAAGATCACCCGGTCATCAAAGTAGCGCAAGCCGATGTCGATTCCGCAAAGTTTCAATATAAACAAACTCAGGGAACAAATTACCCAACGTTATCTTTCGAAGCTGCACAAACATGGCGTGATGATGCCGGTGGGATAGAAGGTAGCAGCGATGAATTCTCGGCCATGATTAGGATGCGTTACAACCTATATAATGGTGGTTCAGATTCTGCGCGCACCGACAGTGCAGCCTACCAAATGAACAAAGCGAAAGATTTAAGAGATCGGACTTATCGTAGTGTTGAAGAGGGGTTGCGTTTATCTTGGAGCGCTCTTGATTTGACATTACAACAAAAAGAATTTTTAGCCGATCATGTTGATTCTGCTTCAGATACGGTTATTGCTTATGAAAAACAATATAAGCTCGGCAAGCGAACACTATTGGATGTGTTGAATACTGAAAATGAGCTTTTCGAAGCAAGAAAAGGTTATCTCGATGCCAAATACGATGAACAGTATGCAAAATACCGTGTTATGAATGCAACTGGGTCATTGTTGAGTTCGTTGAGAGTGGATACACCCAAAGAGTGGCATGATGCGGTGGAGTACTAACATGTTGAAATACTTATGGCCAATGATAGCGAGCTTACTCTTTATCACCTCGACGACTTCATCTGCTAGAGATGATTATCCATATATTGATATGCCACTCGCTGATCAAATAGACGATTTACGTGACGATGATTTTGACGGCGTGATTAATGCCAGAGATTTGTGCCCCGAAACACCATTGAAGTCAGAGATCGATAATGATGGTTGTGGCACTTTCATTAAAACCGAAGAGCAACTCCAGCTTAGAATTCTGTTTGCGAATGATTCAGCGACAGTCAACCCTGTGTTTCTAAGTCAAATACGGTCAATGGCCAATTTTCTCAAGCAATACCCTTCAGCTTCGATTGAATTACAAGGTTATGCCAGTAAGGTTGGGAATCCAGGTTATAACTTAGAGTTATCGAAAAACCGAGCTTATAATGTCGAGAAGGCGCTTGTTAGTTACGGCATTAGCCATACTCGTGTCCGTATTGTTGGTTTTGGTGATACTGAACTGACAGAAAATGGTGATGATGATATTAGCCATGCGATGAATAGAAAAGTTGTCGCCACTGTCGTCGGCCACAAAGGTTCGGTGAAAGAAGAGTGGACCATTTTCACCAAACGCGAGCGTTGAAATCGATATTTATCGAGGATTGGGGCGTTTTCGCCCCTTTTTTCTGTCTAAAATTGTAATGAGTTTACTAGCACAAAATGCTATCCTTGCGCGTCATCACCTTATGAGATAAAGATAATGAGCAAATTAACTGCTGACCTTCAAGCAAACTTAGAATTGTTTATTGAACAAACAAAAGAGACCCAACTAGTATGGGGCTTAAAAAATGAAGATGGTTGGCTGGCATGCGACTCGACAGAATTTGAAAGTAGTGAAGTTATGCCCTTTTGGTCAACCAAAGAAGATGCACAAACTCACAACGTTGAAGAGTGGTCTGACTTCGAAGTGTTAGAAATCCCTCTCGATATTTTCGTAGAAGATTGGTTGATTACCCTTGATGAAGATGGTGTATTAATTGGCACCAACTGGAATGCAAGCTTAGAAGGTAAAGAAGTAGAACCTGCAGATTTGGCCAAAATGTACCTTTAGTTGTATGATTCATAGACATCCTTTCAACTATACTGGATGTCTATGGACAGAGAAATCCAACAAAGATTACAGTGGCTAAAAATGTATGAGGGATGTGGTGATGCAGGTCTCGTATGTCGACGCTGTGGTATTTCTAGACCGACATTACGTAAATAGATGAAGCGGTATAAGCAGCGTGGAATCACAGGTCTGGAAAGCCAGAGCAAACGCCCTAATGCCGATCAGTTAAGACTTTAATCGGCAGATCAGTTGAAT
>NZ_CAWMCN010000022.1:0-1229 GCF_963865925.1 Vibrio sp. ZOR0018
ACTTGCCGACAACACAAAACGAATGGCCGGAGAAATCCCAAAAGATTGAGCCCCTAATTTCACCTGAGTTGCATAACGCCGCGTTAAGGGGTGAACAACGCGATGCCACCCAACTTAAACCATTGTGCCATAAACACTAAAGCTAAACTTTGAACCAAAACTGCCAAGCGTTGAGAATCCCTCTTAAACGCTTTGTTAGCCCGAAGTCAACGTTGCTGTAGAGTTCAGAACAATATTGGGATGCTTGGACAGAGTAAAGCTATGGTGTGCGATAATCGAAGGTGCATCTAAATGAGGTTTACCGTGTGTTGTATGAGCATCCTCTATCAAGGTAACTTTGTAGCCTTTGCTTGCAGCACTAAACGCCGTTCTATCTATACAAAATTCTGTTGAATAGCCACATATAAGCACATGCTCAATCTCATTTTCATCTAGATACTCTCTTAAGTTTGTATCATGGAACGAGTCTGGAGTTCTTTTGCGAATCTTATAGCTAGAATCGTTAATTGTTAAATCTGAAAACAGTTGCCAGGCATCACTTCCTGGCTCGAGTACTCCCGGGATTTCATGTTGTATAAATACAATTTTAATTTCAGACGAGCTAGCGTAACCCAACAATAGCTTAATGTTGCTTATTACACATTCAGATAAATATGGAGGATTGGTGGAACCAAAAACTCCATTTTGAACATCTATGACTAAAAGTGCCGATTTCATATTACTTCCTCCTAGGGCTAACGCCCGGCTAAGGGGTTGACAACGCACCACCGAACTCAAAAAACACACTGTAAACACTAAACTCCAATTTTGTACTAAAGTCGCCACGCGTTGGCAATCCCTCTTGAGCCGTTTGTTAGCTGCTGCACTTTAGCCGGAGATTTGCTACCCAACGGCCTAATTTAAAACACATTATTGCTTTCAAGCGACAAAGTAAAGCGGACAACTGAGAAACTAAAACCTAATCCATGAAACGCACTTGGCAAAGAAGAAATAACAGGAAAACTTGACGAGCTTCTAGGACTTAAATTTACAAAGAATTATGTCGAAGAAGCCAACAACCAAATGCGCGAAATCCATTTAAGCGCGAAAGAGCTTCAAAACCAAAGAAACCACACCAAAGAAATAAACAAACACACCACTTCCCGTAAGCAGACTTCGGTTAGTTCAAGCACTTCACGAACAGTGCCACTGGCGAGATACATGGAAAAGTGCTGACTTTCAGGTGTAAA
>NZ_CAWMCN010000023.1:0-1033 GCF_963865925.1 Vibrio sp. ZOR0018
TAGTACAAAATTGAAGTTCAGTGTTTACGGTGTGTTTTTTAAGTTCGGCGGTGCGTTGTCAACCCCTTAGCCGGGCGTTAAATTGCAGTCAAGGATGGTGGATTATCAAAATTGATATTTATGATGTGTTTATTGGCGAGTCGGCCTTTGGCAACCCTTGCGGGGTACTAGAGCTAAAGAGCTGGCTTTCTGATACCGAGTTACATCAAATCACCCGTGAAGTTGGACAGCCTGTGACTTCGTTCATTACTCACATCGACGGACAGTTTCACATTCGCTGGTTTGCATTGGATGGTGAAATTAATCTTTGTGGTCACGGGAGTTTAGGTGCTGGTGCAGCGATCCTTTCTAAGTACCAGCTAGAAAATGTAGTTTTCAACAGTAAACATGGTGAAGTGGTGATTGCTAAGAGAAATGACCAATATTCATTGTTATTACCTAGTTGGGAAGGTAAGCCTTGTACCGTTCCACTAGAAATCTCTGATTTAGCGACTGATGCGATTGATGTTTTCTCTACCCGAGACTTAGTCTTGGTTCTGTCTTCGGTTGAGACTGTAATGAATTTCCAGCCAGATGATGAGCGCTTGAGAAAAATCAATGAATACCATGCTCTGATTGTAACGGCTGCAAATGGTAATAGTGGTTATGTTCTAAGATACTTTGCACCCCAAATTGGCATATCTGAGGATTTAGCAACAGGCTCAGCACAATGCTCTCTTGCACCGTATTGGTTTAAAAAACTTGGATCCGACTCATTGAATGTACGTCAACTTTCAATGTCAGGAGGTTATTTTGAAGTAGAGAGAACAACTGAAAATTCAATTACAGTATTTGCCCAAGCAAAGCGGCGAGCAATTGCAATTTAACAAACGGCTCAAGAGGGATTGCCAACGCGTGGCGGTTTTGGTGCAAAATTGAAGTTCAGTGTTTACAGTGTGTTTTTTGAGTTCGGCAGTGCGTTGTCAACCCCTTAGCCGGGCGTTATGCAACTCAGGTAAATTTAGGGGTTCAATCTTTTGGGATTTCTCCGGCC
>NZ_CAWMCN010000024.1:0-3413 GCF_963865925.1 Vibrio sp. ZOR0018
TCAAGAGGGATTGCCAACGCGTGGCGACTTTAGTGCAAAATTGCAGTTCAGTGTTTACAGTGTGTTTTTTAAGTTCGGCGGTGCGTTGTCAACCCCTTAGCCGGGCGTTAGTTGAATAAGGAAGTTTCGTGGATATATTAGGATTACTATCAGGTGCTTTAGCTCAAGTTTGGTACATCATACCTCTGTTACTTTTCGTTTCGATATTCAAGAGCCGATGGTTTAAAGGTATGTTCGGGGAGTTCTTGGTAAACAGACTGCTGTCACAGTTACCTGAGTCAGACTACACGTTAGTACAAGATGTAACCTTACCCACAGAAGATGGCACAACACAAATCGACCATGTTGTTGTATCTAAGTTCGGTATTTTTGTTGTTGAAACGAAAAACATGAAAGGGTGGATCTTTGGCTCAAAAAGTCAAAAACAATGGACTCAAAAAATCTATCGGCATACTTCTAAATTTCAGAACCCTCTTCATCAGAATTATAAACATATTAAAACCCTTGAATCATTGTTGGGCATAGATTCATCTAAGCTGCACTCGGTCATCGTTTTTATTGGTGATAGTATGTTTAAAACTGAGATGCCTAACAATGTTACTTACGCACGAGGTTGCTTGGATTACATTAAGCAGTTCATACAGCCAGTATTTTCAGAGACTGAGTACGCTCAAATTATCGCAGCAATCAATGAAGTTAAGCTAAAGAAAGGCATAGTTACAGATTTAAAGCATAGGCAACATGTTAAAGAGCTGGTCGCTTCAAAAGAAAACATAAAGCAATGTTCACGTTGTGGCTCTGAAATGGTGGTGCGTGAAACAAAGCGTGGCGAAAATAAAGGTAAACAGTTTTGGGGTTGCTCCTCTTTCCCTAAATGTAGGTCAGTGGAAGAATTCAACTAACAAACGCTTCAAGACGGATTCGCAACGCTTGGCGGTTTTTGTTTGCATTGATTAAGGTGTTTACGGTGTAATAATTGAGTGTCGTGGCCGTGTTGCTCACCACTTAAGCGGGCGTTAGGTTTACGAAGAGAAAAGCATCATTATTGGGGAAAAGATTTGGGGATTTCTTTAGCCATTTGTTTACGGCTTTCAGCAAGTCAGCCTGAACTACCCAAATCATCACGTTTCTTTAATCATTTCTCATGTCAAAATTCGTGGGTTGCTTCATTGGAAAATCGAGCAGGTTGGTTGAAGGTTTCTTTGGCGCAAAAGCGCTTTGATTTAACCAAACAAACAGACTTAACCATTTGTTTTTAGGTTGGTCGCATTTGGCTGTCAAATTAAGTGAAAGGTTTGGGTTTCATTGATCAAAATGCGTTAATCTAGCGGAATTCTTTGCCAAGTGGGTGAAGGTTAAATAGTAAAACCTAACAAGAAATTCAAGCCTGACTACCAACGCGCGGCTGAATCGGTTCCTAAATGGTTTTGTGGTTACGGTGCATTGCTTTCAATAACTTTGTGCGTTGGTAGCAGCTTAATTCGGCGTTAGCAATCTTTGAGGTATGTATGTGTAAAGATTCAATAGAAGAAAAATTAGACTCAGTCTTTTCGAATGTAAATGATTGGCTTAAGTTTGCGGAACAGAAAAATGCAGCTCTTTTGGTGCTCAATGGAGGAATTGTATGGGGAATGACACGTGTTTTGTCACAAGTTGATAAATTGGCTTTAGTATCGTACTGGTCATCCTTAGCAGGTTATATTGTTCTGGTATGCTCCGCCATAATTTGCGTCATATCATTTTTACCAATATTGGAAGAGAAATGGTTTAAACCTGACGCAAAGAAATCTTCGGATAATTGCTTCTATTTCGCTGACATCGCAAAATATTCAAAATCTGATTATTTAGCTCTTCTCTCTGCAAGGTTAGAAATTGATAGTTATAAAGCTACCCCATATGAGATTGATTTAAGCTCTCAAATAGTTACGAATGCGGAAATTGCACTTGATAAATATAAGAAATTTAAACTTGCTTCAAGTCTTACAGTTTTTGCTGTGATCCTATTTTCAGTTTCAATAGGCTTTCATTATTTTTAAGGTTAAAAATGATTAATCAAAAACAATTACCAGAAAATCTACGAGTTATTATTGAAAACCAAGTTACTAAATTTGGTCGCCCTGTAACTACAACTACCATGACTAGAATACCAAATGTGGATTCTATACCTACAGAGCAGTCGGGAAAGTGGCTAAAGATTGACAACGTTGTGTGTGTGTTTGTTGATATGAAAAATTCGACTCAATTAAGTGCAAGTCATCATGCTAGCTCTACAGGACGAGTATATACACTCTTTACTGGCACTGCAGTGAGAATATTTAAAGAGCTTGGGGCTTCGTATATAGATATTAAAGGAGATGGCGTATTTGCACTTTTTGATTATGATAAAGTCCATCATGCTTTCGCATCTGCTGTAACCTTTAAGACTTTTATAAATGATGTGTTCACACAAAAAGTAACCAATAAAACTAAGGTGAATACAGGTGTGCATATAGGTATTGACCAAGCAACCCTATTAGTTAGCAAAATTGGTCTAAGGAAAAGTGCGTCACGTGGAGACATGCACAATGAGGTGTGGGCCGGAAAAGCTGTCAATATGGCTGCTAAATTGTCCAGTTTATCCAATAGCAATGAAATTCACGTATCTGACCGCTTTTATGCAAAATTAAAAGCTCAGGAAGCAAAGTATTCTTGCTCATGCAGTACTCCTCAGTTGCTTTGGGAGGAAATAGATGTCTCACAAGATAAAAGGTTTTCATTCAAATCAGCGTACGTTTTGAAAAGTGCATGGTGTAAAAAACACGGCGCAGAATATCTTCAAAGAATACTTGCAGCGGATTAGATTGCTAACAAACTGTTTAAGAGGGATTCGCAACGCGTGGCATTTTTATTATGCGTTGGGTTAAGTGATTAAGGTGGTATGCAGCGGCTTCAATATTGCGTTGCTCACCCCTTAACAGGGCGTTATGCAACTCAGGTAAATTTAGGGGCTCAATCTTTTGGGATTTCTCTGGCCATTCGTTTTGTGTTGTCGGCAAATGAGCATTTTTACCCTCAAATTTGTGGTTAACTCAAACCGTAAAACAGGCAAGGTTCTTTGTTTGCCTCAATCAGTTTTAGTGCTGGTTTGTTGTCAATTTAGCGTGCGCAAAGTGTGGAAAGGACAATGTTATCGAGCATTTCGCACTTGCTGAAAGCCTTGCTTGTTGAGTTTGTCTCATTCAAAAGCTTGATTTGTTGCTGAACGGTGGACTTTGTTTTGGCGGCTTATACATCACGGCTCTTACTTGGGTTGATTCTTGAATCACTCAACCATTGCAATTGTGGCTTTTGGTTGTGTAAATTCAGTTTATCTCATTGAATTTGCATAACAAACGGCTCAAGAGGGATTGCCAACGCGTGGCGACTTTAGTGCA
>NZ_CAWMCN010000024.1:3423-5082 GCF_963865925.1 Vibrio sp. ZOR0018
AGTTTACAGTGTGTTTTTTGAGTTCGATGGCGCGTTGTCAACCCCTTAGCCGGGCGTTAGGTGAATTGGTGGAATAATGCAGCTAGTTTTAGAAACGGAACGTTTAATCCTTAGGCCATTTGAGCTGTCTGATGCAGAGCAAGTATCAGTATTGGCTGGCGATAAACGAATCGCAGAGATGACGGCAAACATACCGCATCCATACGAAGTGTCAGATGCAATTTCATGGATTGAAACACATGAAACCGGCTTTGCCAGCGGAGAGAGTATTGTTTATGCGGTTGTACATAAAGAATCGTGCGAGATTATTGGTGCAGTGAGTTTGCCGAGTTTAAAAGATGGCCAAGGTATCTTAGGTTATTGGTTGGGTGTCGATTTTTGGGGCAAGGTTATGCGACAGAAGCTTCAAAGGCATTAATAGAGTACGCAATAGAATGTCATGGATTGACAGAGTTAAAGGTTATGCATCTTGTTGGAAATGAACGTTCAAAGTCAGTTATCGATAAACTTGGTGTTATTTACATAGAAAACCAAACACTTCGTATGCAAGGTGGTGAGCGAGAGGTTTGTGTTTATATTTCAGCGGTATAAATTCACCTAACAAACGGCTCAAGAGGGATTGCCAACGCTTGGCGACTTTAGTGCAAAATTGCAGTTCAGCGTTTACAGTGTGTTTTTTAAGTTCGGCGGTGCGTTGTCAACCCCTTAGCCGGGCGTTATGTGTTTTTGGGTGTATAAAAGGAGATTTGTAGTGAAGGTTTATGGAGATATCCAATCTGGAAACTGTTACAAGGTCAAGCTGTTGCTTGCTTTCTTAGGCATTGAGCATGAGTGGTGTCACGTCAATATTTTAAAAGGTGACACAAAAACAGCTGAGTTTTTATCCATTAACCCAAACGGAAAAATACCCGCAGTTGTTTTGGATGATGGCCGTTGTTTGTCAGAGTCGAACGCAATTCTTGGCTATTTCGCAGATGGTACAGCGTTAATTCCTAGTGACAAATATGAAAAGGCTAAAATGTACGAATGGTTGTTCTTTGAACAATACAGTCATGAGCCATTTATCGCCGTGGCTCGTTTTATCCAAAAATATCAAGGTATGCCAGAGTCAAGGTTAAAGGAATATCACGCCTTACAACCTGGAGGTAATAAAGCCTTATCAATGATGGAAAGTCGCTTAGCCCAGACGGATTATCTTGTTGGTAAGCAACTCACGATTGCTGATATTGCACTGTACGCTTATACACATGTTGCAGATGAAGGTGGTTTTAACTTATCTCATTACCCCAATATTCAAGCGTGGTGCAAAAGACTCCAAGAGCAAACAGGCTATGTTGGCATGGTGGAAACAAACACATAACAAACGGCTCAAGAGGGATTGCCAACGCGTGGCGGCTTTAGTACAAAATTGAAATTCAGTGTTTATAGTGTGTTTTTTGAGTTCGGCGGTGCGTCGTCAACCCCTTAGCCGGGCGTTAGGCAAAGTGAGTTTTTATCTGCTAGATCGGGTTTGAATTGAACGGTGGATTCCATGTTCTCATGGCTGGACTTAAGCAATAAATCGTCATCACATATTTGTTGTTTCTTGATCGCGTTGGGTTGTTTATCGTTGTGAATTTAGCGGCAAAATAACCTTCAGCATCCAAACGTCCGCCGAGC
>NZ_CAWMCN010000025.1:0-628 GCF_963865925.1 Vibrio sp. ZOR0018
AAGTAAAAATCCGCCTTCTTAGAAGGCGGCTTTGGTTTATAGCCCCCTATAAGGGGGCATCCCTGCGCTGCTAGTTTATCTTCAACTCTAACTGCGCCTCATATTCTTGATCTTTCTTGTCTTGGTGCCTTACGTAACGCCTGATGATTTCTTCATTCACACAAACTGTGTCAACAAAGTATCCCCTTGCCCAAAAATGATTACCCCACAGTTTCTTTCTTATATGTGGGAACTTGTTAAACAAGCGGATTGCTGAACGCCCTTTCAATACTCCCATCAACGTTGATATCGAAACTTTTGGTGGAACTATCACAACCAAGTGAACGTGATCCGGCTGAACATTTAATTCCAAGACTTCACAATCTTTCATATTGCACAAAATATAGATTGAGCGATAAAGCTCCTTACCTACATTCCCTTTCAAGATCTTAAATCTGTATTTCGGAGTCCAAACTATATGGTATTTGCAACGCCAATATACATGTGATGAACTTCTATAATCGCCCATGTTTTTAGTTTCCTCTTACTTGTGGTGAATAAGAGGTTTACTTCTAGCATGGGCACTCCTTCGGGCAATAGCCCCAAGGTTCAATCACCACCGCCCAAGGCGGTGGTTTAGGGATGACAA
>NZ_CAWMCN010000026.1:0-1848 GCF_963865925.1 Vibrio sp. ZOR0018
TAGTTCAAAATTGAAATTCAGTGTTTACGGCGTGTTTTTTGAGTTAAGTGGTGCGTTGTCAACCCCTTAACCGGGCGTTAGCCAAAAAATGGGCATCCATGCCACACATTTTAAGCTACCTCTAGCCAAAATTTCTCGACTTCCTTGATCTCGTTATTTATTCTGTCATAGATTTTTTCGTAGTTACCATTGAAGAAGTACTCTTTGCCAGAAGTTAAATCTAGGACTGAATATTCAAAACCACTGTCATTAATTGACTCCTCCATCAAAGCACAGATGATATTTGCTCTTTCCTGAGTCATTTTGTCACTACTACTGAAATGGAGCTTAACTAGGCGTGGTTGACCGCTTAACACAACATGGAGTTCAGGGTTACAAGTGATGCTCGTTTGTGAAAAGTTGTAGTGTTCTCTTGGTGGGTCAAAAGCCTTAATATTTTTACCAGATTGCCAATCTTTAAAAGTATTGACGATCATTTCATATTTTTGCTTTTTAGTTCCCTCTTGACGGTTGCATATTGTGTAAAGGTGAGAAATATGTCGCTTTGCAATGAAAAGACGTTTAATCGAGTTTCGTAACGGACCATAGTAGTCACGAAATGCAGCATAAGGCTCGCGATTAGCGATGTTTTTTACTCTTGTCTGTTTTGGCTTTCCCGAAGTTACAACGATTAAAGAAAACTCAGACACACTTAATGTAGGCATTCAAAATCCTCAAATTATTGGCTCGATGTCACGTTATCAATTATGGTATGTGTTGCAATGTAACATTATTAAGTTTGTGGTTATTTCATTAGGTTTCATCTGGAAATGTGACTTAACCATATGCGGTGTGTTATTTTGAATGTAAATACTATATGTAGTGTTTTCTGGCTAACAAACTGCTCAAGAGGGATTCGCAACGCGTGGCATTTTTATTATGCGTTGAATTTAGTGATTAAGGTGGTGTGCGGCGGCTTCGGTATTGCGTTGCTCACCCCTTAGCAGGGCGTTATGTTTACTTGTATTTCAAAGGCTTAAATGTCTTAGGTTCAAGTTCTTTGTCCCTCTGGCAAGTTGTTCCTAGTAGACTCAGCAAATCCGCATTGTCGGCCTAAGTTCTTGAATCACTCAAGGCGTAACACATGCCAAGGTTCGTGGGTTGCTTCATTGTCAGGTCGTGGCGGTTGGCTTATTGTTTTACTGGCTCAAAGTCGCTTTCAGGCTCTTAGCCAATCAGCATTCCAGCTTGGCAGTTGCCTCGGCAATTCACCATTGTTTTGTGCTTTGGTTGGAAAGATAGGGAGTTTGTTGAAGCTTAGTCGGGTTGCCTCATTGGGCAGGGAAGTGGAATTACTGGTTTTGGGTTAGTCGATTTTGGCGGCCAAGTTGGTTCTTGCCTTGTGGTTTGGTTCAGAAATTTGGTCAGAAATAGCAGTTCTTTCTCAATTAAGTCAGTAGCTTGTGGTAAAACATAACAAACAATTCAACAGTGATTCGCAACGCTTGGCGCTCTCACTTCGAATTGAGTTTAGTGTTTAAGGCGCAATGTTCAAGTTCAGTGTCTGCGCTGCTCACACGTTAATTGGGCGTTATGTGAATTGGAGAAATTGAGTATATGAAGAAGTTAATCGCTATATTTATAGCCGTCTTTTGTCTAGCTTCGATTGGTGCTCAAGCTAATGATCATCAGTTAAAAAATGCGTATGAAAATCATCAAAGTGATATTCAAGTCCAAGGCAGGCACAGTTATTCGCTTGTTACCTGATGACAACGAAGGAAGTAGGCATCAAAAATTCATATTGAAACTGGACAGTAAACAAACTTTACTTGTTGCTCACAATATTGATTTAGCTCCTAGGGTTCCAAA
>NZ_CAWMCN010000027.1:0-1581 GCF_963865925.1 Vibrio sp. ZOR0018
TTCAACAACAAACCAAGCTTTTGAATCAGACAAACTCAACGAGCGAAAACTTCAGCAAAAGCAAAATGATCGATTAACTTGCCCTTTCCACACTTTACGCGCGCTAAATTCACAACAAACCAGCACCAAAACTCATTGAGGCAAACAAAGAACTTTGCCTGTTTTACGGCTTGAGTTAACCAAGAATTTGAGGGTAAAAAAGCTCATTTGCCGACAACACAAAACGAATGGCCGGAGAAATCCCAAAAGATTGAACCCCTAAATTTGCCTGAGTTGCATAACGCCCAATTAAGGGGTGAACAACGCCTCCACCCAAACCTAATATATTGTGCCATAAACACTAAATTTGAAGTAGAAGCAAAAATGCCGAGCGTTGTGAATCCCTCTTAAATTGCTTGTTATGTGACTATTTTCGATTTAGCCTCGTGGTTCTAGTTTTCTTCAATTGCTGAACCTCTAACTTTGACTTGGCTACCTGCAAATCTAGAAGCTCATCTAGTTTCGGCTGAAGTTGGTAGTGCCAACGATAAAAGCCATAAAACATTGTTATTAAACCAATAATGATTACGGACATTGATACATTTAGGTTAAATGGCTTATTAGCCTTGAGCAGCTCTATGATTTTCTCTAACGCCTCTTTTTGCCTTAATTCATAAGGTGTTGGTTTCTCGATACTTTCATATTTCGCTAGCTCAACAATGCTACTAATGTATTCGTTATTGAAGTTTGTGTAGGATGAATTGAACATATAGCATCCCGTCACGGTCAGCAACAGGCCAAACAAAGCTAAAAACTTGTACAGATTATCTGTTGGCAAGCTCATATTAGAGCTAATCATGTTCGAGTACTCCTTTTGTCATATAACGCCCGCTTAAGGGGCAGACAACGCTACTACCAACTTACCGCATAACACCGTAATCACCAAAACCAACGCATAGTAAAAATACCACGCGTTGGCTGTCCCTCTTGAAGCGTTTGTTATGCATGTGCCACAACGCGAGCCATATGGTAAACGTCAACGTAGCTACCATTTCTGAACGCATAAGCTTTCGACTCACCTTCAATTTCAAAACCGAACTTCTTATACAAATTGATCGCTCGTTCGTTGTCCACATAGACCGTCAATTCGATTCGTTTCAAATTCAGCCAGTTATCCGCTAAATCGATAACCGTTTTCAGTAAAGCACTACCAACACCTAAACCTTGAGCATCGTCTTTAACGCCCATACCGAATGTACCTACGTGACGTCGTCTCGGATTAGTACATAGCTCAAAGCCCAAATTACCTACTATTTCACCGTCCACTAGTGCCACATATGCATAAATATGATCTGGAATAGTCTGAAAACGTTTTTCCCACATATCGGAGGATGGAAGCGGAAGTTGTAATGTGCCAGTGTACGCATTTGGGCACTCATAAACTCCTTTTATCGCTTTAGCATCTGATGGCTCTGCTCGCCTGACTTCAACAACCATAGTTCCTCTTTTCCTAAAAAATGCATAACGCCCGGCTAAGGGGTTGACAACGCATAGCCGAACTCAAAAAACACACCGTAAACACTGAACTTCAATTTTGCACTA
>NZ_CAWMCN010000028.1:0-13842 GCF_963865925.1 Vibrio sp. ZOR0018
CTCAACCTGAGGATGCCAAAAAAGCGGCAGTCGCTGCCGCCATTGCACGCGCCAAAGCGCGCAAGGCAGAGCAGCAAACGGCACAAGCGAAAAACAATCATAATTCTGAGGAGAATAATTAGTGGCCTTTTTTATTGCCAGCTCCCCCCATGCACACAGCAAACGCAGCACATCAGAGCTGATGAAGTGGGTCGCCTTGTGCGCCTTACCGGGGCTTATCGCGCAGAGCTACTTCTTTGGTTGGGGTACTCTCATTCAACTAATGCTCGCTATCATCATCGCTTTGGCTTTTGAATCTGCCGTTATGCTACTGCGTAAGCGCTCACCACTGTTGGCAATCAAAGATTACAGCGCCGTGGTCACCGCTTGGCTTCTGGCCATTGCCATTCCTCCGATGTCCCCTTGGTGGGTTATCTTTATTGGCCTTATTTTTGCCATCATTATTGCAAAACACTTATACGGCGGACTAGGACAAAACCCATTCAACCCCGCCATGATTGCTTATGTGGTTTTGCTTATCTCTTTCCCTGTGCAGATGACCAGTTGGATTGCTCCAACGGAATTAACCCCGGATCCAATCTCGTTTAGTGATGCATTTTCACTTATTTTCAGTGGCTTCAACGTAGAAGGTTTATCACTACAACAAATCCGAACAGGTATCGATGGTGTCACTATGGCCACCCCATTGGACGCCGTAAAAACCGGATTACATAACGGTGAGACTCTGCATGAAGCGATGAGCCAGCCTCAATTTAGTGGGTTAGCTGGGCTTGGCTGGGAATGGGTTAACCTTGCCTATTTAGCTGGCGGCTTATTATTGATCAAACTACGTGTGATCAACTGGCATATCCCGATTGCGGTGCTGTGTGGTTTAGTAATGGCAAGTGCTTTCACTGCGCTTATTGAACCGGGAGCAACCGCCTCACCCTTGTTTCATTTGCTCTCGGGCGCGACTATGCTCGGCGCTTTTTTCATCGCAACCGATCCAGTCACCGCTTCCACAACCGTCAAAGGTCGCTTAATTTACGGCGCATTTATTGGCATGATGATTTTCATTATCCGCAGTTGGGGAGGCTTCCCTGACGGGGTAGCCTTCGCTGTGTTACTTGCCAACATGTGTGTCCCACTGATTGATTACTACACTAAACCTCGAACCTACGGGCACTAAGGAGCGCTATGTTAACCGCCATTCGCAATAACGGTTTGATTCTCGCTATCTTTGCCTGTGCTTCAACAGGTGTTGTAGCGTTAACCCAATACCTAACAAAAGATCAAATAACCAAGCAAGAGCAGATTCAACTGCAATCGATTTTAAACCAAGTGATCCCGCACAGTTTGCACGACAACGAACTGTACAAATCCTGTACACTGGTGACTGATCCTGCACTTGGTACAGACCAACCTATGCACGCTTATATTGCCACACAAAACGGTGAACCGAGTGGACTGGCTATTGAAGCCATCGCACCTGATGGCTATAACGGCGCGATCAAGGTAATTATTGGCATCAAGCATGATGGCACCATCACAGGGACTCGCGTTCTGTCTCATCAAGAAACACCGGGGTTAGGTGACAAAATAGATTTACGCGTCACTGATTGGATATTGAGCTTTACTGGCAAGCAAGTCACTGAGCAAAATATCGAGACTTGGAAAGTGCGCAAAGATGGGGGACAATTTGATCAGTTTACTGGAGCGACGATTACGCCGCGAGCCGTCGTCAAAGCGGTGAAAAATACCGCTCAGTTTGTGAATCAACATCGAGAAGCACTATTAGCACAACCTTTTGACTGTAAAGGAGCCAGCAATGAGTGATCATAAGACACTGATTAAAAACGGGATGTGGAGCAACAACCCTGCGCTCGTTCAACAACTTGGACTGTGCCCTTTACTAGCGGTTTCTTCCACTGTCACGAATGCGCTAGGTTTAGGCGTTGCGACATTGCTGGTTCTCGTCTGTTCAAATGTCACCATCTCATTAGTACGAGATTATGTCCCCAAAGAAGTCCGTATTCCTGTGTTTGTGATGATCATCGCCGCACTAGTAACTTGCGTACAACTGTTAATGAATGCCTACGCTTACGGCCTGTACCTATCGCTAGGGATCTTCATTCCTCTGATTGTGACCAACTGTATCATCATCGGTCGCGCCGAAGCATTTGCCTCAAAAAATGCAGTGTTGCCTTCAGCACAAGATGGATTTTGGATGGGCATGGGAATGACCACTATTCTGGTCATTTTGGGCGCACTGCGTGAAGTAATTGGCAATGGTACACTGTTTGATGGTGCTGATTTATTACTGGGTCATTGGGCAACCATTTTACGCATTGAGGTCTTCCATTTTGACAACAGCTTCTTGCTTGCGCTCTTGCCGCCTGGAGCGTTTATTGGTGTTGGCTTTTTGATTGCAGCTAAAAATATCATCGATAAAAATCTGGCTGCTCGCCAACCTAAAGAACAAAAGCCCGTCATAGAACGAGCACGCGTCACTAACGCTTAGCGAAATCATAAGGAAGTTTTCCAAACGATGAATAATGTCAAACGAGTCGAGATCCTCGAGCGTTTACGGGCCAATAACCCGAAGCCAGAAACCGAGCTTAAATGGAGTACACCGTTTGAGTTACTGATCTCAGTACTGCTTTCCGCTCAAGCGACTGACGTCAGCGTTAATAAAGCCACTGACAAACTTTACCCTATTGCTAATACGCCACAAGCTATCTTTGAGCTTGGCGTTGATGGGCTAAAGCAATACATCAAAACCATTGGTTTATTCAATTCCAAAGCAGAAAACGTCATCAAAACTTGCCGTATCTTATTGGATCAATACGCAGGAGAAGTGCCAGAGAGCCGTGAAGCATTAGAATCGCTGCCCGGCGTTGGCAGAAAAACGGCCAATGTGGTATTGAACACCGCTTTCGGGTGGCCAACCATCGCCGTTGACACGCATATTTTCCGTGTTTCAAATCGAACCAAGTTTGCGGTGGGTAAAAACGTTGATGAAGTGGAACAAAAGCTGCTCAAAGTCGTCCCTAAAGAATTCAAAGTTGATGTTCATCACTGGTTGATCTTACATGGTCGCTACACCTGTGTGGCAAGAAAGCCGCGTTGTGGCAGTTGTATCATTGAAGATCTTTGCGAATTCTCTGATAAAACTGACCTATAAAATTTAACCAGATCCCCAAAAGACTCAACTCTGCAAGTAGGCAGTAAGTAAACGAATTCCTTTGAACATAGATAAACTCTGTGATTGAAGTGGGTGAATATAAGCCAACATCATCGCCACAGTGGTCGGGTGGAGATAGATATTTCATCAGAAAGTTAGGAGCTCAACATGTCAAATAGTCGTATTTTGCACACCATGCTACGCGTAGGCGATTTAGAAAAATCGATCGCGTTTTACACCAAGGTCATGGGTATGCAACTGCTTCGTACTAATGAAAATACAGAATACAAATACACATTGGCATTCCTGGGTTATGGCGATGAATCTCAGGGTGCGGTGATCGAACTGACCTATAACTGGGGCACCACAAGCTATGACCTAGGCAATGCTTTTGGCCACATCGCCATTGGTGTTGAAGATGTGTATACCACCTGTGACGCGATTAAAGCGGCTGGAGGTAATGTGACCCGTGAAGCTGGCCCAGTAAAAGGTGGCACCACGCATATCGCTTTTGTGAAAGATCCTGATGGTTACATGATTGAACTTATCCAAAACAAACAAGCATCAGCAGGTTTAGAAGGATAAGCCTCTTTGCGGCATCGGCTAGTTATATAAACTAGATGCGTAAGGTTTCCCGGATAACATCACAAAAAGCAGCCTTTGAAATGGGCTGCTTTTTTACTCTAACGTTATTAGATAATTGTTCGACCCAGTGAAATAACCACACGACGGTTTTTATCTTTGCCAATTGGTGATGCATTGTCGGCAATCGGCCTGCGTTTACCATAGCCTTGCACTTGAATGCGATCCTCAGGTAACCCCAGTGATTTAAAGTAATCTCTTAATACCTCAGCCCTACGCTCAGAAAGATCCTGACTCACTCCTCGACTATCAACAGAGTCGGTATAGGTAGAAACCAACACCAAATCAATATCTTGGTTATAGCGAATATAGTCAGCAATTTGCGCAAGCCGTTTTTGCGAAGCTTTATTAAGTTGTACATTATCGCGGTCGTAATGCAGAATCGTAAATGAGATATCTTCAAAACTGTACGTCAGTAAATTGCTCACACAATCGCTAAACACGTTGTACTTCTCTTGAAAAAGAACTGACGAGAGAGCGACTTCAATGCGCTGATCTCGGCTTTGCCAATCTTGGTAGCTAAAGGTTGGATAGCGTCCTTTTTCCAATTCACTGAGTAGGCTCCAAGCGGTTTGACCACCGATGTAACCATCGAACTGTTTGAAGAATTGCAAATTGGTAATACGGTCTGCACTCTCACCCGGACGCCAACTCGGTGGTAATGACACTAAACTTACATTGCGAGTTTCGCCCATTGGACGACGCATTTTGAGTTCGAAATCGAGATTAATCTTCTTATTCGCACGTGAAGAGAATTCAGCGTCACCGTAATTGGGGATAGGATGGACCAAACGGCACTCTAAAGGGGTATTCGTCACCATCTGCCACGTAGACTGCTGTGGTGTTGCCACATAACGCTTATCCATCGCCATAGGGGCAAAGGATGTCAGTATGCTGGTCATCACAATAGTGGCAGTAACCCATTTATTCATAACGATTTTATTCTCCGAGCGATACTACAACGATGGCGGAAAATTGCCGCTTCGCTTTCTATTGACTAAGTTAATGCAAAAATCTAGCCACATCACCACACTATCCAACGCATAGTGAAACCTGCATTTATTAACGTGTTTGGTTTTTATCGTAGAAAGAATCTGTAATAATGCCAGCCCTGTCACACAACCAAGAGCTAGCATGACTGAAGTAAATGAAGCATTGACACTGAAAAAGCGTTTCCGCGGTTATTTTCCCGTCGTCATCGACGTCGAAACAGCCGGTTTCAATGCAAAGACCGATGCACTATTAGAAATCTGCGCGATTACGTTGCGTATGGATGAACAAGGTGATCTGCACCCAGCATCGACGATTCACTTTCATGTTGAGCCTTTTGAAGGTGCCAACCTTGAAAAAGAGGCGCTTGAGTTTAATGGCATTCGTGACCCATTTAGCCCATTACGCGGTGCTGTCAGCGAAGCCGAAGCACTCAGAGAAATTTATAAGCTAGTCCGAAAAGAGCAACGCGACAATGACTGTAGCCGCGCGATCATGGTGGCGCACAATGCTACCTTTGACTTGAATTTCGTGATGGCAGCCAGTGAACGCTGCAAGCTAAAACGAGTCCCTTTCCACCCTTTTGCGACTTTTGATACCGCTGCGCTAAGTGGTTTAGCCTATGGGCAAACCGTTTTGGCCAAAGCGTGCAAATCCGCTGGGATGGAATTTGACAATAGAGAAGCGCATTCAGCGCTATACGATACGCAAAAAACAGCCGAACTTTTTTGCGGTATCGTCAACAAATGGAAGGCCCTTGGCGGATGGCCACTTGTTGAACCTTCAGAAAACAATAACAAGTAAACACAACTAACCGAGAAATATATGAATCCTGTAGTAATTTCTGTATGCATCATGCTGCTTCTTGCGCTGATGCGGGTCAATGTCGTCGTCGCACTGACATTTAGTGCGATCGTCGGTGGTTTAGTTGCAGGGATGAGTTTAAATGACGCTGTTTCTGCATTTGAAAGTGGCTTAGGTGGTGGTGCAACCATCGCACTAAGTTATGCGATGCTAGGCACCTTTGCCGTCGCGATTTCTAAATCTGGTATTACTGACTTACTGGCGCAAAACGTGATTAAGCGTATCCATGGCAAAGAGCATGGTGCGGCCACCACAGGTTTGAAGTATGCGGTTCTGGTCGCGCTGGTTCTAGTTACCATGTCATCGCAAAATATCATTCCTGTCCATATCGCCTTTATTCCGATTTTAATTCCACCGCTATTGGGCGTCTTTGCCAAGCTGAAGCTTGACCGCAGGCTGATTGCTTGCGTGCTCACTTTTGGCCTTATCACGCCCTATATGGTCTTGCCTGTCGGCTTTGGTGGGATTTTCCTCAATAACATCTTACTCAAGAATTTACGCGATAATGGCCTTGAAAACGTGACGGCAAGCCAAGTGCCGATAGCCATGCTGCTACCCGCCGCTGGGATGATTTTTGGCTTACTGGTCGCCATTTTCTTTACCTATCGTAAACCTCGCCAGTATCAAGAGACGGAACATACTGTCATTAATACCGAACCAAAAGCGATCAACAAAAAGCATATTTTGATTGCCGCGCTCGGTATTATCACGGCACTTGCCGTGCAACTGTCCACAGGTTCGATGATCATCGGCGCACTGGCTGGTTTTATGGTCTTCACTTTTGGTGGTGTGATTGCATGGAAAGAGACGCACGATGTATTCACCAAAGGTGTACATATGATGGCAATGATTGGCTTTATTATGATTTCAGCGGCCGGATTTGCCGCCGTGATGAAAGCCACCGGTGGCGTTGAGTCTCTGGTAGAAGCCTTATCAGTAAGCATCGGCGACAATAAAGCTTTATCCGCTTTATTAATGCTGATCGTCGGTTTGTTGGTCACTATGGGCATTGGTTCATCCTTCTCAACGATTCCAATCATCGCAACCATTTACGTGCCCCTTGCCCTCGCCTTTGGCTTTTCGCCTATGGCGACCATTGCGCTAGTGGGTACCGCTGCTGCGTTGGGCGATGCTGGCTCTCCAGCGTCAGATTCCACCTTGGGGCCAACGTCAGGCCTAAATGCAGATGGCCAGCACGAACATATTTGGGAAACAGTGGTTCCAACCTTCATCCATTATAATATTCCACTGATTGTGTTTGGCTGGATTGCGGCAATGATCCTTTAGTCAAACCCTGTTAACGAGCACAAAAAAGGCTTCCTAGATGGAAGCCTTTTTCTTTGCAGCCTATTTGGGGAGATGCGCTCGATTACGCGCCTTCGTTATGAATCTCTAGGTTGGCGAGATCTTGCTGGATTTCTCGAACCGTTTTTGCATCGTCGCTGCGCATCGATTCAAGAAAATCAAGATACTGCTGATCAATATCGCCCGTGACGTATTCGCCGTTAAATACAGATGCTTCAAATTTTGCAATATCGCGGTTACCCATACCGACGGCATCCACCAAATCTTCCAGATTTTGGAAAATCAGAGCATCGGCACCAATTCGCTGCGCAATTTCATCGGCATCTCGGCCATGAGCAATCAACTCGTTAGCACTTGGCATATCAATGCCATAAACGTTAGGGAAACGGATCTCAGGCGCGGCTGACACCATGTACACCTTGTTTGCACCAGAATCACGAGCCATCTCAATAATTTGCTCTGACGTAGTTCCACGCACTATCGAGTCATCCACTAGCAACACGTTTTTGCCCTTAAATTCAGAACGAATCGCATTGAGTTTACGTCGCACTGACTTTTTACGCTGTTGCTGGCCCGGCATAATAAATGTGCGGCCAACGTAGCGGTTTTTAACAAAACCTTGGCGATATGGAATATCAATCGCTTGTGCAATTTGCAATGCGATATCACACGAAGTCTCAGGAATGGGGATCACGACATCAATATCTAAGTCAGCAAATTCGTTCTTGATGCGCTCACCCAACTTTTTACCCATTTCTACGCGCGCGCTGTAAACCGAAATTTTGTCGATAAACGAATCTGGGCGGGCGAAGTAGACAAATTCAAAAATGCATGGGTTAAGTGTTGGATTATCGGCACATTGTTTAGTAAATAGCTGGCCATCAAAGGTCGCATACACCGCTTCTCCGGGGGCAAGGTCACGCACAAAATCAAAGCCGACAGCATCTAGCGCCACCGACTCAGAAGCGGCCATGTATTCGGTACGGCCATCAACTTCACGTTTACCTAAGCAGATAGGACGAATACCATGCGGGTCACGAAACGCGATCATCCCATGCCCAATGATCATCGCGACAACAGCATAAGCACCGCGAATGGTGCGATGTACATTAGCGACAGCACGAAACACATCTTCTGCGGTTACATTGCCTCTGACTGTATCAATTTCATGCGCCAAGACGTTAAGCAGCACTTCGGAATCTGAAGTGGTATTGATATGGCGACGATCTTTTTCAAACAACTTCTGGCGTACTTCGTTGGCATTGGTGAGGTTGCCGTTATGAGCAAGTGTGATACCGAACGGGGAGTTAACGTAGAAAGGTTGAGCTTCTGAGGCACTCGAACTACCCGCAGTAGGATAACGCACATGCCCAATACCCACCGTTCCTTGAAGACGCTGCATGTGTTTTGCTTCAAAGACATCTTTCACTAAACCGTTCGCCTTACGCAGACGGAAACGATTGCTTTCTATGGTACAAATACCAGCGGCATCTTGGCCACGATGCTGCAATACCGTTAACGCGTCATAAATTGACTGGTTTACCAGCGTTGTACCCACGATTCCAACAATACCACACATGTCCTGATCCTCGATTTGCGACAGTAACTGGCGCTAAATCGCGCCAGAGAGAAAACTTGATGTTGCTTGTAAGTGCTCAAAGAACGGCGCAATGATACGGCTAAATTCCGGTACCAATTGCGAGCTCTTCCACCACTCTGAATTTGGAAATGCGGTAAACGCATCCATAAAAAACAAGGCAGCTGAAACAATCAACACACCACGCAATGCTCCAAAAACAATGCCCAGTACCCGATCAGTTCCTGATAGGCCCGTTTTTTGTACCAATTGAGCAATCACATAGTTAATGATCGCTCCGACAATGAGTGTTGCAACAAACAGTGCTGCGATGGCCGCGCCATTACGGAACATGTCATCTTTGATATTTGAAAAATACACCGCAAGTTTTGCGTAGTATTGGCTGGCAATAAAAAATGCACCGAACCATATCACTAATGACAACGCTTCTTTAGCAAAGCCACGGACTAAACTGATCAATGCCGATAGGCCGATCACACTTAAAATGACAATATCTAACCAATTCATGAGTTCTACATCTTAAGTTGGCGCGCATTTTAACAGAAAAAAACGCGACGCAAACGTTTTCTTATGGGTTTAGTGGTTTAAATTTGAGCAATTGACCTTTTGCACCGGTAATTTTTTCCAGTTCTAAGAGTTGACGCTCAAGCTTGGTTTTGGAAACATCTGGACCAATAATGATCCGAGTGAAGCCATTTTCTTGCTTAGTATGAGCTTGATAACCCCGTTTTTGCAGATCTTTAACCACGGTTTTTGCGTTTTCGGCATTCTTTAATGCCATCAACTGAATGAGCCAAGCACTATCTTGGTAATCATTTCTTTCCGCCGTTTCTTTCACTTTCACAGTGAGTGGCTTGCTCTGCGTTGCTGCGTCGCTCTGGTTAGTTTGTGCGATCACTTCCACAGGCGAATCGGGCAACGCGACTTGATCTTCAACGGGGTCGAGAATTTCAAACTTCTCTACGTCGCTGTCTAATTCGGGCTTAATTGGGATGCTGGCGATATCTTCTTTGTAGTGGGTCTTTTTGCCATCCAATACATCAGGTAACACTATCACCCCTATCGCCACCAATATAATTGTTCCTACCAAGCGGCTCTGAAACTTACTTGCCATTTATACTCCTTTGTTCTGCCAGTGCTCTAATACTTCACCCACAGTATGAAACGACCCAACCACGATAATGACATCATTGCTATCGGCTTGTGTCATCGCGGCTTCAAAAGCGCTGACTGGGTTAGCAAACGGTTTAACGCCAGGCTCAAGGTACTGACACAGTTCATTCGCTTGCGCGGCTCTAGGGCCACTTAATGAAGCAGGATACCAAACGTTAGCGATTGATTTCAGTTGATGAAGCGTGGCCTTCACATCTTTATCATGCAGCATGCCAATCACCACATGGACCTTTTTGTGTGCGTAACGCTGTTTGAGCTGCGCCACCAAATATTCGGCCGAATGGGGATTATGTGCAACATCAAGAATGATTTCTGGGCTATCACTGATTTTTTGCATCCGCCCAGCAAGTGTTGCGTTGCTAAGCCCATTGACGATATTGACATCACTCACAACCAAACCGGAGCAGCCGAGTGCCATTAATGCCGTAGCCGCGTTAGGCAAGGGCAAGCGAGGGAGCGGTAAATCAGATAACTCAAATGGACCACTTCGCCAATTCCACGTTGTTTCAGAGGCCAGTTCATAGGAAAACTGAATACCGACTTGGTACATCTCCGCACCAATATCATCGGCATGCGCTGCAACCGTTGGTGGTGGCTTAGGCTGGCCGCAAATGGCGGGTTTACCTGCGCGATAAATCCCCGCTTTCTCATAGCCAATAACATTGATGTCATCGCCGAGCCAATCCACGTGATCAATCGCCAAGCTGGTGATCACAGAAACATCGTGATCCACGATATTGGTCGCATCAAGTCGGCCACCTAGCCCAACTTCCAATAAAATGACATCCACCGCTTGCGTTTGAAATAAACGCAGCGCCGCCAATGTACCGAACTCAAATAGGCTTAGACTGATGTCACCCCGTTGCGCTTCAACAAAAGCGAAGGCTTGCGTATGCTGTTCATCGCTGAGCTCAAGCGCATTAATACGCACGCGTTCGTTATAACGGATAAGATGAGGTGAGCTATAAACGCCCACGCGATAACCTGCATCCAATAAAATGGCTTCCATCAATGCACAGGTCGAGCCTTTGCCATTCGTTCCAGCCACGGTGATTACGGTAGGTGCAGGTTTAATAAGATTCGCTTTTTGAGCCACAGCTTGAACACGATCCAAGCCAAGGTCGATAGCGGAGGTATGAATATTCGCTAAATAATCAAGCCACATCGCAAGAGAGGATGTGGCTTGTGGGATAAGGTTTTGAGTCATCTAACGTTTATAACCATTAAGCAGTTAGTGTGTTAGTGCCTACTTTACCCTTTTTCGTGCGCTTCTGGTACAGCGTAATCAGGTTCAGTCGGTGAATCGTCAACAGAAACGACCAATGGTGAGCTGTGATTGGTCAATTTAGCGATCAATCCACCTACGCGTTGACGCATTTCACGGCGATCGACAATCATATCAATCGCACCATGCTCAATTAGGAATTCGCTGCGTTGGAAACCTTCAGGTAGATCTTCACGTACCGTTTGTTCGATAACTCGACGACCTGCAAAACCAATCAGTGCTTTAGGTTCTCCAATATTGATGTCACCAAGCATCGCTAAACTTGCAGATACGCCACCCATGGTCGGGTCCGTCATCACTGAGATATAAGGTAAGCCTTTGCTTGATAAACGTTCAAGCGCCGCACTGGTTTTTGCCATCTGCATCAATGACATTAACGCTTCTTGCATACGCGCGCCGCCACTGGCAGAAAAGCAAACCAAACCACAGTTGTTTTCTATAGCGGCATCAACAGCTCGTACGAAACGCGCACCAACTACAGACCCCATTGAACCACCCATAAAAGAAAATTCAAAAGCACAAGCAACCAAAGGCATACCCAATAGTTCGCCTTGCATCACCACAAGAGCGTCTTTCTCGCCACTGCTTTTTTGAGCAGCTGAAAGGCGTTCTTTATAACGTTTTGAGTCTTTAAATTTGAGTTTATCTTGCGGCTCTAACTCGTCACCAATCTCAACACGATTCTGTTCATCAAGAAAAGTCTCTAAGCGGCGACGTGCTTTCATGCGCATGTGATGATCACATTTAGGGCACACTTCCAAGTTACGCTCAAGCTCAGCGTGATATAACACTTGCTCACAAGAAGTACATTTAGTCCAAACCCCTTCAGGGATGGATGCTTTACGCGAAGTTACGATATTGCTTTTTTCTAAAATCTTTTCAAGCCAACTCATGGAAGACCTTTACTCTTAACTCTCTCGCGTGATTGCGAAAGATACAAATTTGGGATTTATGCGTGAGGATTAAAACATATAAAATGCTTAGTGTAGACAAAAAACTGGTTGTACCTATTTTCTGGCTGTCATTTCCACACACGTCACGACTCTGTTTTGGACACTTTACGCGTTATTAGTTCAAATTATCAGCTAAAAATAGCGGCCCAAGCGACTCTTTTGGTAAAGAAAATTCTTCTGGATAATCAACAGCAACCAAATATAATCCTTCCGCTTTGGCTGTTGCACCTGCCAGTTTTCTATCTTTGGCTTCAAGCAGCCATTTTATCCATTCGGGAGGCTGCTCACCCCGGCCGACAACGATGAGGCTACCGGTAATATTTCGCACCATATGATGGACAAAAGCATTTGCTTTAATGTCGATGACGACATAGTTGCCATGCCGAGTCACATTCAAATGCATGACGTTTCGCCAAGGACTATTCGATTGACAATGCACAGCGCGAAAAGAGGTGAAATCATTTTCGCCCAATAAAAGCTGCCCTGCTTGCTGCATTTTCTCAACGTCTAAATCGCCATGATAATGACTGACACCTGAAGATAATATGCCAGGGCGATAAGCATGATTATAAATGATGTAGCGATAACGGCGTGCTGTAGCCGAAAAGCGAGCATGAAAATCGCTTGAAACCTCAGTTGCCCAACGAACAGCGATATCTTTTGGTAAATGAGCATTGACACCCATTGTCCAAGCGACCATTTTTCGGCAAGCCGTAGTATCAAAATGTATCACCTGCCCTGTGCCGTGAACCCCTGCATCGGTGCGCCCCGCACACAATACTTCAACCGGATGGTTCGCCACAACTGTGAGTGCTTTTTCTAATTCTTCTTGGACACTTTTAACGTCACGTTGTCGCTGCCAACCATAGTATTGAGAACCATTGTACTCAATACCTAAAGCGATTCTCATCATCTGATTCTCTTTGAAAATGGGTCGGGCAGTATAATCGCAATCAAAAAAAAATTCTAATCGACAGGTCATCTGCAAGTCAGAAAAGGCTATTCAATAACAACGAGGCCGTATGTTCACGGCCTCGTTTGTTTTTAAGCTCGGCGATTAATGCTGTCAATCAAGGATTTCGCTTCTCGTCGAATATCATCACTACCATCAACAATCGCTTCCTCTAACAGTTTTATCGCCCCTTTATCATCGTTCATCTCGATGTAAATTTTGGCGAGGTCAAGCTTACCCGCCGCCTCAGAGTTATTGTCTACATCGATATCACCAATGTCACCAATCACATCCGGAAATTCACTTAAACCAACATCTAACTTGAGTTCTTCATCTTCAGGGCTGATCCCCTCTTCACCCTCAACTTGAGCCATTAGCTCATCGATGGTCATGTACTGGCTCTTTTGGGCTTCAAAATCATCGAGTTCATCTTGAATTCCCCAGTTTTCATCAAGAATTTGAGGCTCGTCGGTTTGGATCTCATCGTTCCAAACGGCAAGCTCTTCTTCAGGCACGTCATCTGGGATGGAAGCTTGTTGATCTGGCGTTAAATTAAAACCGTTCCAATCTTCACCGCCTACCTCTAACATTGCATCAATATTCATACCAGCACTATCAATGGTACGAGCATCTAATGGTCTATCAAAAGAGAATGGCGCAGAAGATACACTTTCCTCATCTAGCCAATCTTTTAAGGCTTTCTCATCGAACTCCTGTTTTGAAACACTCTGCAATTGGTCTGCGTCATCATCTTCTAAAAGCGGCTGTTGATCTGTTTCTAGTGCTGGTTCGTTAATTGAAGCAAGTGCATCTTCTTCACCGAATTCAGGTAAGGATCGCTCGTCAATCGCTTCAAAACTTTCTTGAGCAACAGGCTCTGACGCCGCTTCTTGAGGCTCGGCTATCGCATCCGCTAGC
>NZ_CAWMCN010000029.1:0-670 GCF_963865925.1 Vibrio sp. ZOR0018
GGGCGTTATGAGCTTCCAAGAATTAGAAGGAAAATATGGCAGTTTTAGAAATTCTGACTGCACCGGATCCAAGGCTTAAGGTCAAAGCGGAAAAAGTGCAAGATATTACGACGGTACAAACATTAATAGACGATATGTTGGAAACGCTATATGCGACTGACAATGGTATCGGTTTAGCGTCGACTCAAGTTGGTCGTAAAGAGGCTGTTGTTATTATCGACCTTTCAGAAAGTCGAGATGAACCGTTAATTTTGGTTAACCCAGAAGTGGTTAGTGGTTTGGATAAAGCATTGGGTCAAGAAGGTTGTTTATCAGTTCCTGATTACTATGCAGACGTAGAGCGTTTTACTTCAGTCGTTGTGTCTGCTTTAGATCGCGAAGGTAAGCCAATAACCATCGAAAGTGATGAGTTTCTAGCCATCGTAATGCAGCACGAAATAGACCATTTATCGGGTAACTTATTTATCGACTATCTTTCACCACTTAAGCGTAAAATGGCTATGAAAAAGGTTAAAAAGTACATCAAAGCGCACTCTTAACCCCGCTCATAACAAACAATTTAAGAGGGATTCCCAACGCTTGGCATTTTTGTTTCTACTTCAAATTTAGTGTTTATGGCACAATGCTTTAGGTTGGGTGGTAGCGTTGCTCACCCCTTAATTGGGCGTTA
>NZ_CAWMCN010000030.1:0-429 GCF_963865925.1 Vibrio sp. ZOR0018
AACGGCCACGGCTCAATGCTGATTTACTCTTTATTGCACCTGAGCGGTTACGCGCTGTCGATTGATGATTTGAAAAACTTCCGTCAATTGCACTCAAAAACACCGGGTCACCCAGAATACGGTTACGCGCCGGGCATTGAAACCACCACGGGCCCACTAGGCCAAGGCATTACCAATGCGGTCGGCATGGCGATGGCTGAAAAAGCACTGGCGGCGCAGTTCAACAAACCGGGTCACGACATCGTTGACCACTTCACTTATGTGTTCATGGGTGATGGTTGTTTGATGGAAGGCATCTCGCACGAGGCGTGTTCTCTGGCCGGCACACTGGGCCTTGGCAAACTGATTGCGTTTTGGGATGACAACGGCATCTCTATCGATGGTCATGTGGAAGGCTGGTTCTCTGATGACACGCCAAAACGTTTTGAA
>NZ_CAWMCN010000031.1:0-923 GCF_963865925.1 Vibrio sp. ZOR0018
AAAGACTTGGGTATAGGACACCAACGGAGTATATTCATGCGCATCTGTAAAAAGTGTCGCACTTCAAACTTGATACTAAGCATGTTTGCGCAACACCAGCTTGACTATGAATGCACAACAACCGTGACATTTTACCGAAAATCAACAGTTTATTGTCCTAATCCATTGGGATGATTGCGACAATCTCTCCTCCTTCTAGCAAAAAAAGAACATTGGCTATTGGAGCATTGCCGTAGCTTGCATCGTTCCATACATGAGAATGAAGATACATGAATTGGTTTAATATCTCTTTTGGTGCGTCGCGTGATACGACCATTAAACCTGTTCGCCTCGGGATAGACACGAGCATCTGTTTCGCGTTTAAAATTTCATGAGCCTTTAACATATGCTTTTTTGACAGGATAGCTTCACTACTGAATGGTTTACCGCTAGCAGTAAGAACTTTGTTATCAAGAACCTGAGAAAGTGTAAACACAACATCCATACTCTCTAGATTAGAGTAAGCATTATTTACAACATTTTGTATATCGAGCTTATCTTCGTCGCTGTGCATTAGAAAAATGAAGTTTTCAGGAGTATCCATTCCAAAACCAATAACCAAATCAGGTTTTTCGGGTTCTCCAATCAACGTTTGACGCACTGCACCATGGGTAATACCCACCCAATCACCTGGTTTTAACATTGGAAAATAAGAGCTCTCACTCATATTTTTACTTATTTCTTTTTCTAGTTTTTCAGGCAATGGCTTTACGCCCGATTCAGACAAAGCGGTACCCGACAAACTTAATAAAACTATAAATATAAGTTTTTTCACTTAATTATCCTTACTTCTTCTTAAATGCATAACGCCCTGCTAAGGGGTGAGCAATGCACTGCAAAAGCGACCGCACGTCGCCTTAATCACAAGACTCACCGCATGCTGA
>NZ_CAWMCN010000032.1:0-2857 GCF_963865925.1 Vibrio sp. ZOR0018
TGGCGGGAGCAAACTTCATGATTATCGCACCTTACTGTTTTTATGTTCAGAGGTGTCGCACTTCGTACTTGAATCCAAGACTCATAACAAGGCGTTTAAGCGGGATTCATGCCGCGTGGCATTTTTGGTATGCGGTGATTTTTGTGGTGAAAGTGGTATGCGGAAGGTTGGTTTAGGCGGCATTCACCCCTTAACGCGGCGTTATGCTTAATCACCTAAAATCAGTGGGTTATTGTTTTTCTTTGTTCCCTCGGCTTTTCAGTTTTGTGTTTGTCGGCAAGTTGGATTTTTTGAGCGCTGTTTTTCGGACATTCATTCTTTGGCGCTGAAAACTTTGAGTATTGCCTCAATTAATTTTTGGGCAAGCGCGAGGTTAGGGCGGTTGGCTCAATCAGAAATTTGATCTTAGGTTTTTGAGCATTAGTAGCCAAAGTCTCAAAGTCTGATTTTCAAAATCATGAGTCATTTCAGTTTTTTGGTTTTTGGGTTTTGTTTGTGCAACAAAGCTGAGTTAATCTTGGTTCAGGTAAAGCGTAAGTCATTGAAGCTTAAGCATAACAAACGGTTCAAGAGGGACAGCCAACGCGTGGCATTTTCACTATGCGTTGTTTTTTGTGGTTACGGTGTTATGCGACAAATTAGTAGTTGCGTTGGCTGCCCCTTAACCGGGCGTTAGCTGTTTTCTGAAGCCTGACGGTTTGTTTGTGCTCGTAAACGAATATATTGAATATATGGGGCGTTCATGGAAGGTGTTGTAGTAGAAAAAAGTAAGATGGGTGAGATTGTATATCTACTCTATTGTAAAAAAGAGTCGGTAAATAATCCTTTAGTCATCATCTGTCATGGGTGGAACAATGATAAATATGAAGGTTCTAATCTAGCTTTAAATTTAGCTCTTCAGGGTTACTCTGTTATCTGCTTTGATGCAGATAAACACGGCGAAAGAGATGATGGTAATGCTCAAAATGTCAGTAGTCATTCGAGCTTTATTAAAAGAATGACGGGGGTTATCAAGCAGAATTCAGATGACATAAATACACTCATTGATCACTATCAGGAAGATATTCGGATTGATCGATCGAGGATTGCGGTTGTGGGTATCTCTATGGGCGCAATGTCCACATTTTATTCTTTGACCCAAAATCAACTGATTAAAGTTGCAGTACCAATTCTCGGCTCTCCTGATTTTGTCGGTTTGGAGAAGTTCGCCTTAGAAGCAGACTCGGTGAATAAGATTCTTAGTGATGATGAGGAGTTGGCTATTAGGTATATGGCAGAGATTGATCCATGTTTGTATCTTATAGAAAATGAAAGTCGCCCTATGTTGATTATAAATGGCGAGAAAGATGATTGGGTTCCTGCCAATTTCGCGAAGGACTTTTATGAAAAAATGAAGAGTAAATACGATAAAAATAATACTGAAATTGAGTTCAATTTAGCTGATGAATCGCATTATTTTTCCAACGACATGAGAGATCATACGATAAAATGGTTGAATAAAAATTTGTAGGCTAAAAGTAAATCTGTAGCAATAAAAAGCTAACAAACAATTTAAGAGGGATTCCCAACGCTTGGCATTTTTGCTTCTACTTCAATTTTAATGGTTACGGTACAATGCGTTAGGTTGGGTGGTAGCGTTGCTCACCCCTTAATTGGGCGTTAGGTTTCTTTGAGCCACCCCGTTGAGGGTAGCTCATTAAAAAACTAGACTGTTGCAGCGAGGTGATGTTCGATCCTATCCAAGACTTTAGCATCCTCTAATAGGTCAAATTTTCGAGCGAAAAGGTTAGGGCTCGAAATTAAGTTAGAAATATCGGCCATTGTAAACGTCCTCGGTCTAAGCTTTATATCTCCATCTGGTACCCAATCGATAAGTCGCAAGTCATCTTGAATTATTTCACCATGACAATCGTTATTCATCATAACTGTTTGGAAAAATCCTTCATCAGCAATAAATGTATTTTTATAAAATTCTTTATAGGGCTGAGATGCATCCGTGTTACAAACAAAATCACAGAATTTTCGTGACACAATCATCCATTGGGTGCCAATAAATGGTGTTATCCCTGACATGAATTTTCTAGCTATTTTAGGTCGGTAAATATGCTCTTTATATTCAAAGCACATATTTTGTATGCGATTCATCGTTTCAGGCCTAGCTTCATTTTGGTCTAATGCTCGAATAAATTCCTTGTCTTTATTATTTGACAAAAACTCATGAATATATGGCTGAGTTTTCAATGGAAAATCTTGTCCACTTAGGTTTATAAAATGCGTCCAGCTTTTGTTCATATTCAATAGCTTAGCCATGCCACGAAGTTCAATGTTAACTAAACTATACCCACCCCATAGTGCATTTTCTGATTCAAGAATTTCAGCATTTTGGTAATCATTTAGAAACAAAGTTATTTCATCTGAAATTTCTTTTCCAGAAGTTTTGTCAACATGGATAACGTAATGATTATTTGGGTGGTATATTGCATGAAATAGCCGTTTAAATTGATCTGGATAGCGGTGAACGAGAATAAGATAAGCAATCATTAGATCATTCCTTGAGAAATCTGGAATATTTATTTTCACGCTCCAGTTATCTCAGTTAGGGAATGTATGTTCTGAGTGGTAAGGCGTGTTCTTATCCATAGACTATATGGGGGTTCTGTCTTGATTAATCAATAGCAATGAAATATAAACCTAACAAACGCTTCAAGATGGACAGCCAACGCGTGGCATTTTTATCATGCGTTGGGTTTCGTGATTATGGTGTTATGCGGAAAGTTGGTAGTAGCGTTGTCTGCCCCTTAAGCGGGCGTTAGCTGAGGTTAAGAAAAACCATAAAATTAAGCGTTTATTTTTCTTA
>NZ_CAWMCN010000033.1:0-510 GCF_963865925.1 Vibrio sp. ZOR0018
GTGCAAAATTGAAGTTCAGTGTTTACAGTGTGTTTTTTGAGTTCGGCTATGCGTTGTCAACCCCTTAGCCGGGCGTTATGTACTTTGGAGAAAATATGGAAGTAGTTACTACTGAAAAGCACGTCTCAGAATATCCCAATCCGTTTTATTTGAAACAAGGCGATAAAGTAGCTCTAGGCACAATAGACGACGAGTTTCCCAACTGGATCTTTATAACCAGTAGTGAAGGGGAGCAGGGTTGGGCTCCAGTTCAATATATCGAAAAGATTGAAGGTGGCTCTGAAGGAATCTTGCTTAAAGATTATGACAATGCTGAACTCAATACTGTTATTGGTGAAAAACTGTCAGTGCTATTCGAACTCAATGAGTGGTATCGAGTTTCGAGGTCAACGGGTGAAATTGGTTGGGTACCAGTGCGCTCGGTACAACGTACATAACAAACAATTTAAGAGGGATTCCCAACGCTTGGCATTTTTGCTTCTACTTCAACTTTAGTGGTTACGGTACAAT
>NZ_CAWMCN010000034.1:0-968 GCF_963865925.1 Vibrio sp. ZOR0018
TTCGGCTATGCGTTGTCAACCCCTTAGCCGGGCGTTATGCAACTCAGGTAAATTTAGGGGTTCAATCTTTTGGGATTTCTTCGGCCATTCGTTTTGTGTTGTCGGCAAATGAGCACTTTCACCCTCAAATTCGTGGTTTACTTAAACCGTAAAACAGACAAGGTTCTTTGTTTGCCTCAATCAGTTTTAGCGCTGGTTTGTCGCTAATTTAGTGCGCGCAAAGCGTGGAAAGGGCAAGTTAATCGAGCATTTTGCACTTGCTGAAAGCCTTGCTTGTTGAGTTTGTCTGATTCAAAAGCTTGATTTGTTGTTGAAAGGTGAACTTTGTTTTGGCAGCTTATTTATCACGGCTCTTACTTGGGTTGATTCTTGAATCACTCAACCATTGCAATTGTGGCTTTTGGTTGTGTAAATTTGGTTTATCTTATTGAATTTGCATAACAAACGGCTCAAGAGGGATTGTCAACGCGTGGCGGCTTTAGTTCAAAATTGAAGTTCAGTGTTTACAGTGTGTTTTTTGAGTTCGGCTATGCGTTGTCAACCCCTTAGCCGGGCGTTAGGCAAAGTGAGTTTTTATCAGCTAAATCGGGTTTGAATTGAACGGTGAATTCCATGTTCTCATTGCTGGACTTAAGCAATAAATAATTATCACATATTTGTTGTTTCTTGATCGTGTTGGGTTGCTTTTCGTTGTGAATTTAGCGGCAAAATAACCTTCAGCATCCAAACGTCCGCCGAGCATGCTACGCTCGTCACTTTTTTTCCCAATCGCTAAATTTGAGTTTTTTGTTTCTTTGCTGATTTGGTATTTTAGTTTATAAATGAATCGGTTAGTTTGTTTCAAGTTTACAAAAAAGCTCGTTCTTTGGTTTTGAAAGTCTCAGTGTTAATTGGTTGGCCTAACAAACGGCTCAAGAGGGATTGCCAACGCGTGGCGGCTTTAGTACAAAATTGAAGTTCAGTGTTTA
>NZ_CAWMCN010000035.1:0-729 GCF_963865925.1 Vibrio sp. ZOR0018
GTCCAGCCATGAGAACATTGAATTCACCGTTCAATTCAAACCCGATTTAGCTGATAAAAACTCACTTTGCCTAACGCCCGCTTAAGGGGCTGACAACGCTACTACCAAGTTTCCGCATAGCACCGTAATCACACAAACCAACGCATAGTAAAAATGCCACGCGTTGGCTGTCCCTCTTGAAGCGTTTGTTATATGCTGGCACTACCAGCTAGATGCTACCAATATCGCGCAGCTATTAATTCTTCAATATCTGCATCAAACCCATAAGCTTTTGAGATATTGTAAAAGTCATCACCTATGCTTTCTCTTGCTAGAGTCTCTATCTCACTGTCATTTTGTTCGAACTCTTCTCCCAGTACGTTGAACTCTTCCGTTGCAACCCTAGTTAGCTCGTATAGTGAATCGAGGCTTTCTGGCTTGTTTAACTCGATAGATTCACAGAGTCGAACTAAGATATCTTTACCTTTGTCGACAAGGAAGTTAGGGAAATATCCATCTTTGTACATTTCTTGAAGAAACTGATAACTAGCCATATCAGGATTTTTTATACTCATTTCTATATTTTCCTTAGTTTCAAACTTCTATTTGCATATAACGCCCGGCTAAGGGGTTGACAACGCACCGCCGGACTCAAAAAACACACCGTAAGCACTGAATTTCAATTTTGCACTAAAGTCGCCACGCGTTGGCAATCCCTCTTGAGCCGTTTGTTATGCAAATTCAATGAGA
>NZ_CAWMCN010000035.1:739-1053 GCF_963865925.1 Vibrio sp. ZOR0018
AACTTTACACGACCAAAAACCACAATCGCAATGGTTGAGTGATTCAAGAATCAACCCAAGCAAGAACTATGATAAATGAGCCGCCAAAACAAAGTCCACCTTTCAGCAACAAACCAAGCTTTTGTGTCAGGAAAACTCAACGAGCGAAAACTTCAGCAAGTACAAAATGCGCGATAACATTGTCCTTTCCACATTTTTCGCCCGCTGAATTGGCAGCAAGCCAACGCTAAAAATGATTGAGGCAAGCAAAGAACTTTGCCTGTTTTACGGTTTGAGTTGACCACGAATTTGAGGGTAAAAATGCTCATTTGCCG
>NZ_CAWMCN010000036.1:0-781 GCF_963865925.1 Vibrio sp. ZOR0018
GTTTCTACTTCAAATTTAGTGTTTATGGCACAATGCTTTAGGTTGGGTGGTAGCGTTGCTCACCCCTTAATTGGGCGTTAAACGTCGTTATAGTTCGGTGGTTATAATTTTTTATTTAATTACCAGTATGAATTTATAGACATATACATCCTCTTTGGTAAGAATACTTTATTCTTAACTATCTGAGGCATAAGTAAATGAAAGGTACCATCATCGATTTTAATGAGTTGGGTCGAACTGGATTAATCTCGGGCGAAGACGGCATTCGCTACCCACTCAATATTAATGAATGGAAGGCAGGGCAGCTTCCTAAATCAGGAATGGCTGTAGACTTTTCTGTGGAAAATGATGAAGCGAAAGCTATTTATCTGATATCTACAAGCGTAGGTTCCTCGAAGAAAATTGCTGCTGCTCTGCTTGCTTTTTTCTTTGGGGCGCTAGGCGCTCATAAATTTTATTTAGGGTATACCAAACAAGGTTTAATAATGCTGCTGGCATTCTTATTTGGTTTTGTATTGCTTGGATTGCCTTCAATAGTCATAGGTGTTATTGCTTTTGTTGAGTTTATTATTTATCTCACTAAATCAGATGAAGATTTTGAAAAAACATATGTGACGGGACGTAAGGATTGGTTCTAATATACTGATGTAATTACGTTTAACAAACGGCTCAAGAGGGATTGCTAACGCGTGGCGGCTTTAGTGCAAAATTGAAGTTCAGTGTTTACAGTGGTTTTTTGAGTTCGGCGGTGCGTTGTCAACCCCTTAGCCGGGCGTTAGGC
>NZ_CAWMCN010000037.1:0-28091 GCF_963865925.1 Vibrio sp. ZOR0018
AAGTTTTTCAAATCATCAATCGACAGCGCGTAACCGCTCAGGTGCAATAAAGAGTAAATCAGCATTGAGCCGTGGCCGTTCGACAGCACAAAACGGTCGCGGTCAGCCCATTGTGGGTTTTGTGGGTTATGGTTTAAGTGGCTACGCCAAAGAACTTCAGCGATATCCGCCATACCCATCGGTGCACCAGGGTGACCAGAGTTAGCTTGTTGAACACCGTCCATACTAAGAGCACGGATGGCATTGGCTAATTGTTTACGTTCCATAATAATTACCGACAAATAATAGAGTTAGAAAGGAAAGGGGAACGTTAATCGTTCCCCAAATTTTAATTCGTAAGTGGATTACAACTTGGCTGCAATCATGACTTCAAGTTTGCCTTGGTCAATGGCAAAGTTACGGATGCCTTCCGCTAATTTTTCTACGGCCATTGGGTCTTGGTTATGTTCCCATAGGAACTCTGCATGGGTCATTGCTGCAGGGCGTTCTTTGTTACCTTGAGAGTCAACCAGTTTTTCAACCACTTCACCTTCAGCTGCTTCGAGTTCTGCCAGTAAAGAAGGGGCAATAGTCAAACGATCACAGCCTGCTAGCTCTAAAATTTCACCGATATTACGGAAGCTTGCGCCCATCACGACTGTCTTGTAGCCATGTTCTTTGTAGTAATTGTAAATAGCAGTCACGGACAATACACCAGGATCTTCTTGCGGTGCAAAATCACGGCCTTCTTTGGCTTTATACCAATCCATAATACGGCCGACGAATGGAGAAATCAGGAATACGCCTGCTTCTGCACACGCGCGTGCTTGAGCAAAGGAGAATAATAGAGTCAGGTTACAGTTGATGCCTTCTTTTTCAAGGATCTCTGCGGCGCGAATACCTTCCCAGGTTGAAGCTAGCTTGATCAAAATACGGTCGTTAGTAATGCCAGCATCGTTGTACATTTTGATCAGTTGGCGCGCTTTTGTCACGCTACCTTCCATATCATAAGAGAGGCGAGCATCGACCTCGGTAGAAATACGGCCCGGAATCGTTTTTAGGATCTCTTTACCGATATTGACAGCAAGCATGTCACAAGTATCTTGAACTTGTTGAGCCTTGTCTGAGCTCTGTGTTTTTGCGTATGCGATAGAAGCATCAATCAGTGGCGCGTATTCTGCAATTTGAGCCGCTTTAAGAATGAGAGATGGGTTAGTGGTCGCATCTTCTGGTTGGTATTTTTTGATTGCGTCAATTTCACCAGTGTCAGCAACAACAGTCGTCATTTTACGAAGTTGCTCTAATTTATTGCTCATATCGATCATCCTATTTCTTTGGGCCAAGCCAGATTTTGAGTTTGCTGGGCATTTGCAAGCGGGTTAGCAATCACATAGTCATGTCTTACACATGCCAGAAAAGCTAACTCAATTATTTCCAGCGACCGAACATTTGTGTTGAACATTTGCTCGATCGTTGAGTAAATGATGTAGCCATATTTATCTTATCCACTGGGAAAGTCAATCGCTGTTCTGAGGTTATAGTGATATCAATCAACTATTTTTTTGTGAATTAATCTAAGTGCTGATAAATAAACGTTTGCTTAGATTTATCAAGGGTTGAAAGCGAACGTTACTGTGCATTGATTAGAGTGAGAAAATGTAATTTCCGTGAGCAAATGTTGCAAAGTAAATGAGGCTTAACCTATGCTAGGTCAATGAGCAAATGCTCAATTGTCGTTATTCTGCGCACAATATTGACCATGAGATCCCGTATGACCACTCCCAATCAAGATATTTCTATCGAAAATACTGACTTATTAACTGAAATTTCAGTGGCTTATTACCAAGATGGTGCAACTCAAGAAGAGATTTCGAAAAAGTTTTCTCTTTCACGAGCCAAAGTAGGACGAATGCTTAAACAGGCACGCGATGAAGGGATTGTCGAAATTACGGTGAAATATCACCCTGTTTTTAGCGCCAAAATTGAGCAGCGACTGATTGAACGCTTTGGCGTAAAACGTGCGCTGGTTGCACTTGACCAACCTAGCGAAGAGTTGCAGCGCCAACAAGTGGCGGGGTTGGTTTCCAATTACCTGACCAGTACGCTAAAAAACGGCATGGTTGTGACCGTTGGTCAAGGCCGAAATGTATCGGCCGTTGCGCATCATATTGGCGTGATCACACCGCGAGAGTGTAAGTTTGTCTGTAGTATTGGTGGCATTCACCCAAGAGGTGGGATGTTTAATGCGGATCATATCTGTCGACAACTGGCCAAAAAATACGGTGGAAGCTCTGAAACGCTTTATGCGCCTGCCTATGCTGAAAATCGCGAACAAAAATTGGCGTTTATGCAAAATGCAACCGTCAAACAAACCTTAGATTTAGCACGTAAGGCAGACATTGCGTTAGTGGGTATTGGGGATATGAGTGAAAACAGCTACATGGTCGATCTCGGTTGGTTTACCGCCGATGAAGTGGTGCAGTCGCGTTTACAGCAAGGTGTGGTGGGGGATTTCGCTGGTTATGATTTTTTTGATATCCACGGTAAAGCTGCCAATACGGTGATGAGCGATCGTGTGATTGGGTTAGGGATTGACGAATTTCGACCGATTGCTGAGGTGATCGCTATCGCGGCTGAAAACAGCAAACCTTTAGCGCTGCTTGGGGCGCTACGCACCGGTGCAATTGATGTGATTGCCACCAGCGTAAGCAACGCGTTAACGGTATTGAATTTAGATGAGCAGATACAAACCGTCATTGGTTAGTGGATTCAGGTTAGTGAATTTAGGCTCATAAATTAATCTGCAATAACTGTAACGTGATTTTAAGATCTGAGTTTGGCTCGCATTGGCTGATTATTTTTAAACTTAAAATATATTTCTCTGCTGTATTGACGCAAACCCAAGGAGAAACTTATGAACAAGTTGATGATCGCCCTTCTCGTTGTTGCGTCATTTAACGCCGCTGCAGAGACAACCAAACCCGTCGTGGCGGGCTACTTTGCTGATTGGCAATATGAAAATGAGCAAAACCCCTACACAGTTAAAGATATTCCAGCAGAGAACTTGACTCATGTTATTTACGCCTTTTTGAGTATGTGTGGCCCCCATTCTGGAGCCAGTGAAACCGTACAAAAGCAAATCGCTAAGCAATGTGAAGGAAAAGCACCATTTAGTGCGATTGTTGTTGATACTAAATCCGCACTAGAAAAAGAGTTTGGCGTAGTCAATGTACCAGTTCCTTACAAAGGTCACTTCGCTCAACTTGCACAAATGAAGAAAGACTATCCGACGCTTAAGATTCTGCCTTCATTTGGCGGCTGGACAATGTCTGAACCGTTCCACGCAATGATAAAAGATCCTGCTACGATCAAGCATTTTTCCAAAACAGCGGTTGAACTTATAGAGCAGTACGCCTTTTTTGACGGTATCGATATCGATTGGGAATATCCGGGTGGTGGCGGTTTAACTACTTCGCCTTGGAATCCGGATACGAAATTAACCGACGAACAAAAAGAAGCAGAAAAACAGGCCTATACCGAGCTGATGAAAACATTACGTGCTGATTTGGATGCGTTGAGTAAAAAGACGGCTCGCCACTATGAACTTTCTACTGCTGTTGGTGTTGGAGCGAAAGCGGCTCAGATAGATTGGCCCGCCGTATCCCCTTATTTAACCAATATGTTTGCGATGACTTATGATTTTCTGGGGGGGTGGGGAACGCAAACGGGCCATTTAACCAATTTACATGCGACGGATCGCAGTTGGTGGGGAATGGGAGCCGATGTGTTTATCAATCAAATGATCGAATTGGGTATACCAAGCGAGAAATTGGTTATCGGCGCGGCGTTTTATGGACGTGGTTGGCAAGGCACTCAAGATTATGAGGGTGGTTTGCCTACGGCTGATCTTGTGTCTGAGCAGGGAGCGCCGTTTGGGACCGGTGAAAATGGCTATTTCATGTTCTGGGATTTGATGAAAAATTATCGCGCGGCACAAGGGTATCAATATGGTTACGATCAAGAATCGCAAGCACCATATTTATGGAATGCAGAAAAGAAAGTATTTATCTCGTATGAAGATGAACGTTCAGTGCGCGCCAAAGCCAAATGGGCAAAATCAGCGAAGCTAGGGGGAATTTTCACATGGGAACTTTCAGGTGATCCTTCAAATGAATTGATCAAAGCAATGGCTGATGAGTTGAAATAACACGCTTTGTAAAACATGATCAAATCCCCACAATGATGGGGATTTGATTCAGAGACTAAAGCTCAATAGGCAGCTCAGTGCGTTGCCCCCATTCTGTCCACGAACCATCGTAAACGCACAGTTTTTCGTAGCCGCAAATTTGCGCAGCCAGCAGCACAATACAGGCAGTTACGCCTGAGCCACAACTGAAAATGTATTGCTTTTTTCCAGCAGCCAGCGTCGCTTGCATAATAGGTTGTAGATCTTGCGGTGATTTAAGCTTATGCCCATTCATCAACTCTGTAAAAGGTAAGCAAATAGAGTGAGGAATATGGCCACTGCGCACGCCTTCTCTTGGTTCTTTCATTTGACCCAAAAAACGGGCTTGTGAACGTGCATCAACAGTTAAGCTCTCTGGGTTCTCTATTTGTGCAAGCACATAGTCTGCGTTCACAAAATAGTGAGGATCGAGCGTGCCATGGAAGTTTCCGTGTTTAAAGGCATGTGTGTACTCTTTTACAACGGGTAAACCTTGGCGTTTCCATTCGGTTAATCCACCATCAAGAACGTATACCGACGCATGTCCCATCGCTTTGAGCATCCACCATGCCCTCGGTGATGCAAACGTCCCGCTATTGTCATAGACAACGACGATCGAATCGTGGTTTAAACCGATCGATTGTGCTAATTGGTTAAAGCGATCTTCACTAGGCATCATATGAGGTAGTGGCGATTGTAGGTCACAAAATTCACCATCATAATCAAAGCGGCGAGCGCCGGGAATGTTATGCAGAGTATCTTTCTCAGTTTCACTGGGAATTTGGAATTCAATACTACAATCAAGAATAACGGTGCGCGGGTCGCCTAACTTTTGTGCTAGCCATTGGGGGGAGACGAGTGGTGACATGAGTTTAACTCTCCTATTGTGTGGGCTGATGCGGTGGACGAACGAGAAAGACATTATTGAGTCTTTGTCGTTCATTTACTGGCAAGTCTGGCAGTGAGCGAGTTTGATTAAGTTCATTTCTCTCCACGTCATTGAAAGAGCGTCCAACATCAAAATTTTGCCTTGTTTTACCTGCCCATATTGAGCGATCACTTTGATCGCTTCCATCGCTTGTACCGCGCCAATAATCCCGACGACAGGGGCCATTACGCCCGCTTCGACGCAAGTGAGTACGTTACTACCAAAAAGAGCGCTTAAACATTGGTAACAGGGCTCGTCTGGGTGCTGATACATAAACACGCTGACTTGCCCTTCCATACGAATCGCGGCACCAGATACCAGTGGTGTTTTAGTTTGAAAGCAGATTTTATTCAATTGGTTACGAGTATCAAGGTTATCTGATGCATCCAGCACCAAAGAATGCTGTTCAATTAATGCTTTCAATTGTGCATCTTCAAGGCGTTGATCAACGGTATTTACCGTTAAATACGGGTTAAGCATACGCAGTGACTCTGCCGCTGAGTCCACTTTTTTACGTCCAATATCGGCATCGCTATGCAGCACTTGGCGCTGTAAATTAGAGAGCTCAACCACATCATCATCGATGAGCGTGAGTGAACCAACACCTGCCGTGGCAAGGTATTGGCTTGCAGCGCAGCCCAATCCTCCTGCGCCAAGAATTAAAATAGAGCTTTGTTTAAGTGCTTCTTGTCCTTCAAAATCAAACTGTTTGAGAATGATTTGTCGGTTGTAGCGCAGTAGCTCTTGATCAGATAGGATCTCCATAGTGATCCTTAGTACAAGCTGGGATTAAAAAGTTGGATATTGACGGTTTCGCCCACTTCCACTCGGCCACGATCTTGCTCTAACACCACAAAACAGTTGGCGAGGCTCATCGAACGAAATGCTCCCGAACTTTGGTTTCCGGTAGTTTCAACAACAAACTGGCCATTTTCAATTGTGTAAATACCGCGTTGGTAGTCAGTACGGCCCGGTGATTTTTTAAAGGCATTTTTAGTGATGGCTGGAATGGACTCCGGTGCTTTCCACTGAGTGTGTCCAGCCAATTTAGCCAGCATAGGTTGCACCAAGACGTATAGGGTTAATACGGCTGAGACGGGGTTGCCAGGTAAGCCACAGAACCAAGCATGATCTAATGTTCCAAATGCAAACGGTTTGCCCGGTTTTATTGCCAGTTTCCAAAAACCGATTTCTCCGAGTTCTTGCAAAATATCTTTGGTATAGTCAGCTTCGCCTACACTTACGCCGCCAGAAGTAATAACCACATCGGCCAAATGTTGAGCTTTATCAAAGGTAGCTTTTAAAGTGGCAGGGCAATCAGCAATGATCCCAAGATCAATCGCTTCACAACCAAAATTCTCAATTAATGGTTTAATGCCATAACGATTGCTGTCATAGATTTGCCCCTCAGCAAGAGGTTCACCGAGTGGTTTTAGCTCATCTCCAGTTGAGAAAAAGGCCACTTTGGGTTTACGAAAAACGGTCACATGGTTGATGCCGAGTGTGGCAATCATTGGGATATCACGCGAAGTCAAGCGAGCCCCTTTATGTAGCACTACATCGCCTTGTTTGATGTCATCACCAGTGGGGCGAATATTTTGCTGAGGCTTCGCATTCGGCTGTAGAAAGCAGATACCATTTTCGTTTTCGGTCGTTTGCTCTTGCATGATCACCGCGTCGCAACCAGCTGGAATTTTCGCGCCAGTCATAATTCGCACGCAACTGTTGGCTGGCCACGGCCCTTCAAATGGAAGACCGGCAAAAGATTTGCCAGCCAGCGGCAGGGTGGTTGACTGTTGCAGGTCAGCTAATCGAATAGCGTATCCATCCATCGCTGAGTTATCGAAAGGCGGCACAAAAATGGGTGAGAGTAACTCTTCGGCCAACACATAGCCTAATGCGTCGGCTAGCGGTAGTTTCAGCGTCGTTTGGATGGGTTTGATATTCGCTAACATTGTCTCTAACGCTTGTTCGATAGGCATTAAGCCCGGTGAATCACAACAGCCCATGGTCGGTTCCTATAGCTTTTTTCTTTGCGAGGACTTTATCATACATTGCCTACGGGCAATAATGACCATCCTTAAAATATGGATGTAATTATTCAAAATTCCGAGTATCCTTGTCTGCCATCCGAAAGGGGTAAAAAGTAAGAGGAATCGGAATGCTAGGTCTTAGCGAATCAGCAAAGTTGGTCAAAGATGCGCTAGAGAGCCGAGGTTTGGAAACGCCTATGCGTCCAAATGAGGTTACTCGTGAAGAAAAGAAAGAAAAAATCGAACACCATATGCGTGAGATCCTCACACTACTCGGTCTTGACCTGACCGACGACAGTTTAGAAGAGACACCCCATCGAATTGCGAAAATGTATGTGGATGAAGTGTTTTCCGGCCTCGATTATCAAAACTTCCCCAAAATTACTGTGATCGAAAACAAGATGAACGTCAGTGAAATGGTGCGCGTAAAAGAGATTACCGTGACCAGCACCTGTGAGCATCATCTTGTGACTATCGATGGTAAAGCCGCGGTGGCGTATATCCCAAGAGGCAAGATAATTGGTCTTTCTAAGATTAACCGTATTGTACGTTTTTTTGCTCAGCGCCCCCAAGTTCAAGAGCGAATGACACAGCAGATTCTGGTGGCTTTGCAAACCTTACTCGGTTCAGACGATGTCGCGGTCACCATTGATGCCACTCATTACTGCGTTAAGTCACGTGGTGTTATGGATGCGACCAGTGAAACGACCACCACAGCATTAGGCGGTATTTTTAAATCTAACCCTGCCACCCGCGCCGAATTTTTCCATGGTTTACATTAATCGAATCTCAGTTGAGTCCATCGATTAATGTTGATCAACTAAAAAAGCCCTCGCAAGTGAAGCCGAGGGCTTTTTCGTTTTACCACGCACGCTTTATTGAAACAGAGCCAAATTTTATTTAAACAGAACCAAGTACTCGCCATAGCCTTCAGCTTGCATCGCCTCTTTTGGTACAAATCGCATCGCGGCAGAGTTCATGCAGTAGCGTAAGCCGGTTGGTGCTGGTCCATCCTCAAAGACATGACCTAGGTGAGAATCTGCAAAACGGCTGCGCACTTCGGTTCTGGTATAAAAAAGCCGAGAATCGCTTTTGGTCGCAATATACGCTTCATTAATTGGCCGAGTAAAACTGGGCCAGCCTGTACCAGAACGGTATTTGTCGGTAGAAGAGAATAATGGCTCTCCGCTGACCACATCGACATAAATACCATCGGCTTTGTTATCCCAATACTCATTCTTAAATGCGCGTTCAGTACCTTCTTCTTGCGTCACGTAATATTGCAAATCAGTCAATTTGGCGCGTATCTTTTCATTCGAAGGTTTGGTGTATACCTTAACGTTGTTTTGCATTTTTTGCGCTTCGATCAATTGACGTAAGGTTTTTGGATGCTCATTACGATCTTTACCGAAGATGGTATCAAGATATTGATCACGTCCGGAAGCATGACGATAGTAGGTGTAACGTACTTTGCTCTTTTTATAAAAATCTTGGTGGTACTCTTCAGCAGGCCAAAATTGGCTGTATTGAATCAGCTCTGTTTTGAGCGGCTTTTTGAAGATCCCTAGCGCATCGATTTCTTGTATAAAGCGCTGCGCGGTCTGCTTCTGTTCACTGTTGTGATAAAAAATGGCAGGCCGATACTGTGGGCCTCTATCAACAAACGAGCCTTGATCATCTGTCGGATCAATGTGTCGGAAAAAATGATCCAATACATTTTCGTAGCTGACAACTTGCGGATCAAAGGTCACTTGAATCACTTCAATGTGGCCCGATTTTCCTGATGAGACTTGTTTATAGGTAGGGTTTTCAAGGCTGCCACCCGCATAACCAGAAACAACGCTAATGACACCGTTGAGTTTTTCAAGATCAGATTCTGTACACCAAAAACAGCCCCCAGCTAATGTCGCGATTTGCTGATTACCAATGCTGGGCATGGTTTTAGGCTGAGTTTCTGCTTGGCTAAATAGCGAAAACAGAATAGGCACAATAAGCGCTATTGAGAATATAAAGGGAGTAAAACGTTTCATAACCGACCTTACTTATTTTTTATTGATACTGGTAAAGAACGGTGAAAAGCGCAAAAAATTACAGAGAAAGAAAACAAATAGCGTGAAGAAAGCCTTTCTGAGCCCGAAGATTTGCGCTCAGAAAGGTTAATTTCGAACAATAATATCAGGTTAGGCCGATAATATTTCCTTTAGAATCAATGTCTAAATACATGAAGGCGGGTTTTTCAGGAAGGCCCGGCATGGTCATCACGTTGCCGCATAGCGCATAGATAAAGCCAGCACCCGCACAGAGCTTTAATTCGCGAATCGGTACATCAAAACCTTTTGGTGCGCCTTTAATCGCAGCGTTGGTTGAAATTGAAAGCGGCGTCTTCGCCAAACAGACAGCAAGTTTACCGTAACCTTGCTCTTGCATGTTGTGCATTTGACGTCGTGCTTTATCACTAAAAGTGACGCTTGCCGCGCCATAGCCCTTTTTCGCTACGGCGTTGATCTTATCTTCGATCGTCTGCTGTGCTTGGTATAACGGTGTGAACGTACTCACTTTTTCACACTGCTTAATGACTTTGGAAGCAAGCTCAGTCGTCCCTTCGCCTCCAAGAGCAAAACCTTCACTCAGTGCAACCTCTACCTGGTAGGGTAGTGCGTGAATCATCATTGCGAGCTGCTCAAGCTCTTCTTGGCTGTCTTGTGGAAAGCGGTTAATGGCAACCACGGCGGGTATTCCATACTTACTCACATTTTCAATATGCCATTTGAGATTTTCAAAACCTGACACCAACGCGGCATGGTCTGGCTGAAATAGAGTGTCGGGAACTGGCTGACCGGGACGCAATTCATACAGACCAGAGTTCGCTTTTAAGCCGCGAAGTGTGGTGACGATAACGGCGCAATCTGGCGCTTTCCCAGATGTCGCAGCTTTAATATTGCACGCCTTTTCAAATCCCATATCAGAGCCAAAGCCGCCTTCTGTTACAGTAAATTCGGCTAACCTTGTGGCGATGTCATCGGCGATAATAGAAGAGTTACCGTGAGCGATATTGGCAAAAGGCCCGGCGTGAATCAGTGTCGGTACGCCTTCTAACGTTTGCATTAATGTAGGTTCAATCGCCTCTTTCATACTGACAGCCATCGCCCCAGCGACTTGCAAATCTTCAGTGGTAATCGGTGTACCATGGTGACTATAGGCGACGACAATCCGCCCAATCCGTTGACGCAGATCGTTTAAGTTTTTGGCTAATGCAAGAATCGCCATCAGCTCAGAAGCCGCTGAAATATCAAAACCATCTTCACGCTCAAAGCCATTGATTGATTTATCCGTTTCATTTCGGCCAACGGTAACCATGCGCAATGCGCGATCGTTGTGATCCATCACTCGCTTCCAAACCACATTATTTGGGTCGATACGCAGTGCTTTCATTGCGGTGCGCTGCTCGAAATCGTCATAACCAAGGCGCTGTTCGTGATAGATCCGGGCATCTATCGCCGCTGCCGCTAGGTTATGCGCGGCTGTGACGGCGTGGATATCGCCAGTGAGATGCAAATTGAGCTCTTCCATTGGTGCCACTTGTGAATAACCGCCGCCAGCGGCTCCGCCCTTAACACCAAAGATTGGTCCCATTGAGGGTTGACGAATACATGCCATCACCGAATGACCCAATTTTGCCATTCCTTGTGATAGGCCGATGGTCGTGACGGTTTTTCCTTCCCCTAATGGCGTTGGGGTAATGGCAGTCACAAGGATTAACTTTCCAACCGTTTGTGTTTGCAAACGTTCAAGGCAACTTAATGAAATTTTCGCCTTAAAGCGGCCTTGGCTGTGGAATTCGCTGGCGGTGAATCCTGCTTTGTTAGCGATAGCCTCTATGGAGGTTAATGAAGTGGCGCGGCAAATTTCAATATCAGGCAGCATAAAACCCTCATTATTTAGTATTGTACGGGTTGGGAAAACGTTTGCGTCGCGATAATAACGTCAAAAAATGGGTTGTAAAGTTATTTAATGAGTGGATTATAAACTAATGTCTGAGCTTTTAGCTCGATTCTTCGTTCTCTTTTGTGTCATTGTCGTTGGGCTCTTTATGATGATCATCTTCAAGTTGATCACTATCTTGTTGATCATAATGCTTGACGACAAAGGGGGTTAACATAACGGAAGAGGGAAGAAAACGTTTCATATGGATTTCCTTGTTTGTTAGTAACTGAACATATGGTATTGAAACTCGGCTTACACTGCTTTAGCTCTGACGGCCTTTACTCTATAATGCGGCGTTTTTACTAGGCCAACCTTACCTCACTGCGGATATTTTATGATTTCAAAAAACCAACTGAAACTACTTCGTGCTTTAGGCCAAAAGAAACAGCGCAAGGCTCATGGCCTGTTTTTAGTGCAAGGCGAAAAGAACGTGTTGGAATTGATTAACAGCCAACTGACGGTGAAGCAGGTTTTTGCCACTGCGGAGTTTATCGCACAAAACCGCGTTGAGCTTAGTGTTTTTGAATGCATTGAGGCCACATTAGATGACTTAACCAAAGCCAGCACCTTGGTGAGCAATAATGCGGCAATCGCCGTCGTTGAGATCCCCGAAGTGACGGTGCCTGAAGCGAAAGGATTGATGATCGCTCTCGATGGTGTTTCTGACCCCGGTAATTTAGGGACGATTATTCGTGTTGCTGATTGGTATGGCATTAAACACATTGTCGCTAGCCACGATTGCGCCGATCCATACAATCCCAAGACCATCAGTGCCACCATGGGTAGCTTTGGGCGTGTTACGGTGAGCCAAGTGGATTTGAGTGCTTATTTACAGAGTTCAAATCTACCTGTTTATGGGGCTTTTTTAGAAGGTGAGAGCGTACATCATACGAAATTTGCAGCAGAAGGGATTTTATTGATGGGCAGTGAATCGCATGGTATTCGTGCCGAAGCGGCTCAATATGTCACCGACAAAATCACCATTCCCGCCTTCGGGGGAGCAGAGTCACTTAACGTAGCAATGGCTACGGGAATTATTTTGGATAACCTGCGCCGCCAACATCACTAGATCAAACCAAGATCACTCGGTCAATAAGTAAAGCTTAAAAGTTGTTGCTTTGGATTGTCGTCAAAAAGCGTGATAACGGATGCCGTGTTTGCGCTTTTTTTATAACGCTAGTTATAAAAAGAAAAGACTACTTCTCTAACATCCCCAGTTTGTTTGGCACGCCATTCCATTTTTCAGCATCATCCATGGCTGGTTTGACTTCGGTTTGCACCGGCCATATGTCGGCAAGCTCAGCATTGAGTTCGATGTAAATCTTCTGATCTTCTGGGAGTTCATCTTCTTGAAAGATAGCTTGAGCTGCACATTCAGGAACACATAAACCGCAATCAATGCATTCAATGGGGTTGATCACCATAAAATTGGGGCCTTCGTGAAAGGCATCTGCAGGGCATACCGCGACACAGTCAGTAAATTTACATTGGATGCAATTATCCGTTACGACAAACGCCATGATGATCAGCTCTTAGTTAGTCAAAAATGAAGAATGGGGATAATACGCATCCCAAGTTAAATTTCAACATCCAACGCTATGAATATCTAGCGTAACGTGTGATGAATTCGGGATTTAGTATGACAGATAACGCTATTTCCCGTAAAATGCGCGCCATTGTGAGCGGGCCGCTTGCGGCTTTGGCTAAGACACCGACTAAAACGAGACACCGACATGATACGTTTAACCGAAATTAAACTTCCTTTGGACCACGAGGAAGGGGCAATTTTTGCTGCTATTACTGAAAAACTTGGTATTGCTGATGAACAAGTTCTTTCATTCAATATGTTTAAACGTGGCTACGATGCTCGTAAGAAAACGAAAATCATGCTGATTTACACGCTAGATGTGAGCGTGGAGAATGAAACAGAGTTGCTTGCTCAGTTTGCTGATGATCCGCATGTGAAAGTGACGCCGGATATGGAGTACAAATTCGTTGCTCAAGCGCCAGCGAATCTTACTGAGCGCCCAGTGGTGATAGGCTTTGGCCCTTGTGGTCTATTCGCAGGACTGATTCTTGCTCAAATGGGGTTTAACCCAATCATTGTCGAGCGTGGTAAAGAAGTGCGCGAACGCACCAAAGATACCTTTGGCTTTTGGCGTAAACGTACATTGAATACTGAATCTAACGTGCAGTTTGGCGAAGGTGGAGCGGGGACTTTTTCTGATGGAAAACTCTATAGCCAAGTGAAAGATCCTAACTTCTATGGTCGTAAGGTCACTACAGAATTTGTCGCTGCTGGCGCACCTGCTGAAATCATGTACGTGAGCAAACCGCACATTGGCACGTTCAAATTGGTGACCATGATTGAAAAAATGCGTGCCAAAATCATCGAATTAGGCGGTGAAATTCGTTTTAGTACTCGTGTTGATGACATTCACATCGAAGAAGGGCAAATTACCGGGCTTACGCTGTCAAATGGTGAGGAAATTAAAACGCGTCATGTTGTCCTTGCGGTCGGTCATAGCGCACGTGATACCTTTGAAATGCTGCATGAACGTGGCGTTTATATGGAAGCCAAACCCTTTTCAGTAGGGTTCCGTATTGAACATAAACAATCAATGATTGATGAAGCGCGTTTCGGTGCGAATGCGGGTAACCCCATTCTTGGCGCGGCGGACTACAAATTGGTTCACCACTGTAAGAATGGCCGCACTGTTTATAGCTTCTGCATGTGCCCCGGTGGCACGGTAGTGGCGGCTACTTCTGAAGAGGGGCGCGTTGTGACCAATGGCATGAGCCAATATTCTCGCGCAGAACGTAATGCTAACAGTGCGATTGTAGTGGGTATTGATCCTGAACGTGATTATCCCGGTGATCCGCTAGCGGGCGTGCGCTTCCAACGTGAGCTTGAATCAAGAGCTTATCAACTTGGCGGCGAAAACTACGATGCGCCAGCACAAAAAATTGGTGACTTTTTACAAGGTCGTGATCCGAGTGCGTTAGGTGATGTCGAACCCTCTTTTACACCCGGCATCAAGTTGACAGATATTTCAAAAGCGTTGCCTGATTTTGCTATTGAAGCCATTCGTGAAGCGATCCCAGCGTTTGATAAGCAGATCAAAGGATTTGCCTCTGAGGATGGTTTGTTAACTGGAGTAGAAACTCGCACGTCATCACCCATTTGCATTAAACGGGGTAAAGATTTCCAAAGCATCAACCTGAAAGGCTTTTATCCGGCAGGTGAAGGTGCAGGTTATGCGGGCGGGATTTTATCAGCAGGCATTGATGGTATTAAAGCGGCCGAAGCATTGGCGCTTTCTATGGTTAACGAAGCTGAAAAAGCATCATAATTTGCAATATTAAGCATAAGAAAAGGCTCATTGGAGCCTTTTTTATTACAGGGACGATTAGATTCGTTATCAAATTGAATTTTAAAAGTTTCTTCTGATAGAGATTATCATTTAACTAAAAACAATCTAAACTAGCCCGAACATTATGAGGAGAGATCATGAAGTACGACTGGATTTTATTTGACGCTGACGAGACCTTGTTTCATTTTGATGCTTTCAAAGGTATGCAGCTGATGTTTGAGCGCAAAGGAGTGTTGTTTACTGAACAAGATTTTGCGCAGTACCAAGAAGTTAATAAACCACTGTGGGTCGATTACCAAAATGGTGATATCACGGCGGCGCAGTTGAAGCATACTCGTTTTGCAGAGTGGGCAGAAAAGCTCGCGACGACAACCACGGAATTAAACAGCGCATTTCTTGAAGCCATGGCTGATATCTGCACTCCACTACCAGGAGCAAAAGAGTTATTGGATGCCCTTACAGGTCGAGCGAAACTTGGCATCATTACTAATGGTTTTACCGAACTTCAAGCGATTCGTTTGCAAAGAACGGGGATGAGTGAATACTTTGACCACGTGATTATTTCAGAAGAGGTTGGTGTAGCGAAACCCGATCACGGGATTTTTGCCTACGCGTTAGACAAAATGGGCAACCCTGCTAAAAATCGTGTATTGATGGTAGGGGATAACCCGCATTCCGATATTCTAGGTGGCTTGAATTTTGGTATTGAGACCTGTTGGCTAAACTCTACTGGCGCAAGTGCTGTTGAGGGTATTGAGCCACACTACCATGTGCGTTCATTGCACGAGCTTAAAGATATTTTGGTCGCATAATTATTTACAATGATGTGGCTTGGGGTGTGGAGTGATGATATCGACCTCCACACCAATAAATCGATTCGTTAGCGGTTGAATTCACCGTCACGCTCAGGTTGATAAACTACATCAAGAATCTCAATCACTCTTTCTCTACCACCTGGCATTGGCCAACTGAGCTGTTGACCAACAGCTAGGCCCAACAATGCACTGCCTACTGGGGCAAAAACAGAGATATCTTGACTGCTTTTCACTTCATGCGGATACACAAGATTTTTTTCGATCACTTCATCACTGTCGATAAACTTGAAGCGTACGGTCGAATTCATGCTCACCACATTATTTGGCATCTCTTGTGGGGCGACAATGGTGGCTCTATCCAACTCAGCCTCGAGCTTTTCTAACTCTGGCGTTAGTTTAGGCATGCCATCCAGTAATGCGGATATTCTGTCCATATCAAGGCTTGAAACTAAGACAGGTGCTAAGTTTGACATTTTTAATACTCCAAAAAGAAATACCGCCCAAAAGCTAGGCGGTATAAAAATTAACGTCAATGTTATTGCGATTCAGGCTATGACATTAATCTTGTTCGACATAGAATGCAAATAATACGGTATCAGTTTGTTATGAATTTGGCATGCACGTATTTAGGCTGGGAGTGGATGTTGTGCAGTACGTAAAAATTAAAGATGTGATTGTTGAACAAATCGATGCTGGCATGCTTGCCCCTCGTCAAAAATTACCTTCTGAACGAAAACTTGCAGAGTCGTTTAATACCACACGCGTTACCCTGCGTGAGGCGTTGTCTCTGTTGGAAGCGGATGGCAAGATCTACCGAGAAGATCGGCGAGGTTGGTTTATTTCTCCCGAGCCGATACGTTACGACCCAACCCAAACTCTGAATTTTACCAACATGGCTTTAGCACAAAACCGAGTACCAAAAACGGAACTGATGATGGCAAAAGCGCTATTAGCTAATAAACAAGCATCGCTCTTATTGGGATTAAAGCCATTTTCGGATGTTTACCAAATTGATCGTGTGCGTTATTTAGAAGATCGCCCCGTGGTCTATGTGACGAATTACGTGCGCCCTGAATGGTTTCCCAACTTGCTGACTTTCGATTTGTCTCAATCACTGACGGATATTTATCGCGACCATTTTGCCGTGGAGTATCAAACAGTCCGTTATCGAATTACCACTAGCTCTTTGCTTGGTCATATGGCGCAAGCGCTACGCGCTACATCAGGCACTCCGGCGATGGTCGTTGAGCGCATTAATTATAATCAACAGGGTGAACTGATCGATTGTGGCATCGAATACTGGCGACATGACGCGATTTGTATTGAATCGTTAGCCAAGCTCACTGTGGCCCGCTGAGGCTATGTCCGTTAAAGCTAGGTTTGTTAAAGCTATGTTCGTTGAAAATTGAGCGCATTCAATGAAAAAGGCGACCTCTATTAAGTCACCTTTTTACTGTGTTATTGCTGTTTATGACTGAGTTTGTGCATCCGTTTGTTTGAGCTGTTTATGCCCATCTTCACTGACGCCACGTTTCCAGTAGCTGCTGATATAAATATAGTCTTTCGCTATCTCTTTTTCATTGCGAAAATACTCTCTTAGCGCGCGCATAGTATCAAATTCACACGCACACCATACCGAGCCATTCTCACCCAGCCAATTTTTCTCGATAACCGAAGTCGCCAAATTGGTGCTGCTGTCTTTCACTACCCAAGAGATCTCTATGTTCTCCGGAGCCTGTAGTGCCTGTTTGTCATCCACATGCTCAATTTCAATTACTGCATAACCTTTTGCATCACGCGGTAAGCGTTTTAATTGAGCTGCAAGGGCAGGGATCGCGGTCATGTCAGCGGCTAAGAAAAACCATTTCCCATTGGGATTCAACCCTTGAGCTTTACCTGGGCCAGCGATTGAAATCGTATCGCCAATGGCCGTATGCATCGCCCATCTGACTGCAAATCCACACTGCTTATCTTCCGCCTCATGCCGTACAAAATCGATTTCAATGCGATTGTTGGTCGTATCAAAGCTTCGAATGGTATAAGTGCGCATTATTGGGCGCTGATCAGGGGTTAACCGTGACAAATCAGTGCCACCATCTTCACTAAACAACAGCTTGATATAATCGCCTTCGTTTTCAAGTGTAAAATGCCCAATTGAGTCACCCTGTAACGTAATGCGTTGCAGGGAAGGCGAAATTTGCTGGCTATCCGCAACCGTGAGTGGATAGAAAGAGCGTTTAGGTTCTGTTTCTTTTTTCATTATTCTCTAGATTACCGTTTTGTCTTTTGTAGGTATAACCTTAAACTGAGTGCTCAATTGATTCAATGATAATAACTATCATTTACGTTATTTTACTTTGAAGAGATGGGAATATGTAACTTTGCAGATAAAAAGCCCCATACGCATAATGGTATGAGGCTTAATAATGTTCACATTTTGCTGATGTTTAAACTTCGTTAGGTGCAACTTCCGCAAGTTCATCCCGTTCGTTCATTTTTGATGCTTCAAGCATTTTTCGAACAACTAATGAAGCGACGATGGCCACTGCTACCATCACTACGGCTAAGATCGTGAGCATTTTAAAGTAGTCGCCATAAACGCTTTGGACGATATGCTGACTGATCACTTGACCTTTTTCTAATGCAATGGAGGTTGAGAACACCGCACCCACAATGCCGCTTAAGGCGATGGCGACTGAAAAGAGGCTAACCGAAAAGTTTTCGATGTGCTTGGGAGCCACTGACAAAATGAAGGCCACTACTAAACTACCAACAATGACTTCCGCAAAAGCTTGGAAGAAGTGGATCATCAAAAAGACTTCTGGTCTGATGATAACATCAACACCAATATTCATGACTGCCATAGTTAAAATGCCAAATGCAATGGCGGTAAAGATGAATGCAAAGCCAATTTTAGTGGCTGTTGAAAAATTAATGCCTCGCTTTTCCAGTGAAGAGAAAGTCATAGCAATGACTGGCCCAGCAACAATGCACCACAGTGGGTTCATCGCCATTGATGCTTCAGGAGCGATTGGAATTAATCCAAATAAGTCACCACGCATCGTATTAATGGTTACCATGGTCATGGAGGTCATCATTTGCCCGTAATAGACAAAGAAACAGGTGGTGAGCACCGTCATGATAAGAATAGTGCCCATTTTCAAGGTATCGGATCGATTCGCTTTAAACATCAAAAAGATGAAGTAAAAAATGGCAGCAGCACCAATGGCATAAACGATGTTTTGACCGATGTCCATATTAGAAAACATGAAGAAAACTAGCCCAACCATCGCGCATGATACTGCACAAAAGGCGAGCCAGTTTTTCACGCTTACGGGAGCTTGATCAATCTCAGCTGCAGCATTCACTAATGATTTGTTAAACACAATTAAAGTGGCAAAGGCGAACGCTGCCAAAATGGCTGAGAGCATAAAACTACCGTGAAAACCGATCACTAAAACAAACATCGGGAATAAATATTGACCAAGTAGTGCCCCCACATTGTTTACCGAATAATTGACAGGGTAACAGTTTTCAAAATGTTCTTGGGAGCTAAAAGTGCGTTTATATAAACTGGGGTAAGAAGGAGACATTAATCCGCGTGCGTAGCTCGCTAAAGCGATGCCTGCTAATGCCATCGCGACGTTGGTTGTTGAGGCACCCAGCACCAGTAGTGTGTAACCAAGAGCAAAAGCGCCGTAGGCAATGGTTAATGAACGATAAGCGCCAAGGAACTTATCGGCAATAAAACCACCAGCGATCGCAAAAAGGGGGCCAATGGATGAAAATGCTCCTACCACCATCATGGTATCGGCTTCGTTATAATCCAAATCTTCTAGAAAAAAACGGGTTAGGATAACCATTACCCCGTAAAATGATAAGCCAAACATCATTTGGCAGAACATCATTGATTTATTGAGTTTATTCCACATATTAATCTCTCCATGTAGTGGATTTTTAGATTTTATTCCTGTGGATTTTATCATCGGTAGTTATAAATAAATTGAAACAATTATCGCAGAAACCTTACTTTATGCACGAGCATTTCTAATGCGTGGCTATCGTTTGAGTAATGTTTAAAAAGCGATTGTTTATTTTATTTTTTGACTCAAGCACTATGCACATGTAGGAGTATTTACGTGTTACCAAACCATACGTTTTAATACTGCTGCTTTCTTGGTGTCGATTGCTATGACACAAGTCTTATGGTGGCTGGAATGGAGAGAGAAAAATAACGATGGTAGCCGAGCATCTTTATATCGTATTAGGTAAACGACTTGTTGATCAGCAATTAACATTAGAAGGGCGTAGCCGTGTTGATGGCCTTGTTAAGGCGTTACAACGTCATGACATCGATCATAGTGTCATTGCTTTATGCGGTGGGCTCACGCTAGGGCAACAGATTTCTGAAGCGAAGGCTATGTATCATTACCTTCAATCGGAGCTTACTCGGCTCAATGTGTCACTTTCGAATAACCGCATTTTGCTGGAAGAACACTCGACCAGCACAGTGGAAAATATCGAGAACGTCGCGTTAGAGCTGCAAAAAAATGGTGGTATTGACACGCAAAAAACATTACCTGTTACTTTCATTTCTAACGACTATCACTTGCAGCGTATTTTTGAAATTCAGCAATTAATGGATGAGCAAGGGTTACTGCGAGTGCTTAAACAACGCTGTGAAATGATGGAGATCACGCTGGCTATTTCACCGGATCTGCACGATCACCTTGCGGTGAAATACCCTTATACGCATTTAGCCGCGGAACTGTTTCTATTGGTCGATCAACTAACGACTTACCGTGTCTACCTTGAAGGTGTCGTGGCGGGCTCATTTCTGCGCGATCTCACACAAGTGAGAGCCATTCCTTACCAAATAGCATATGAGGCTATTTTAGCGATCAACCATAAAATCGCAGACAACCCAAAGTGGGTTTTTGTTCGCTGTCTTACGGATTTATTGATGCAGTGTATCAATGCCACAAAGAGGGCGTTAAGTGTCAGTGAGATTCAACCTTATCTCATTTTGTTCGACAGCAACTTAACGTTATTGAACCGATATCTTGATCCTGAAAACCCGTGCGTCGGACGCTGGTGGCGTCAGGGATAGTAACAAGCGAAATAGATGAATCAAAGAGACCCCGCAATGCGGGGTCTTTGCTTTTTAGCCAAGCGACTTATTTCCTGACCAAAAACCGTTTTGAACAAAACAACGTGTTAAGCCGTTTCTAACGTACGCTCTTTGACCACGCTTAGACGCTCGCCATAAATTGGACGTAGTGCTGCCAGTACATGGTTACGAGTTAGCATACCGACAAACTTGCCATCTTCAAGGACGGGGAGATTTTGTGGTTTGTTCACTTTCATGCTTTTTGCGCGCTCTTCTAAAGAGAGTGAGCTAAAACGAGTAGCAATACCCATGCTAGTAGTAGGGTATAACTGTTCTTTATCGATACATAAAAATTCGGCGATATCAATCAGACGGTCAGATGCATCGATGGCGATAACATCGCGGCTCATAAGATCCACCACTTTTTGCCCTTCGGTAGGGAGGTAGTCTTGGCACCATAAATCCACCATGACATCGTGAGCTGAGAAAAACCCGACCAAACGACCAGCCACATCAACCACAGGAGCACTATCGAGCTGGTTATCCAGTAACATATCAATGGCAACTGCGGTTGGCATTTCCACGCCTAGAGTTACAGGTTGGGTGTTCATAATGTCTTTAACTGTAATTGTTTTATTCATTTTCGTTTCCTTCACTGACGTAATTGTTGCTGTTTCCGTAATAGTGCTAATGTTTGCGGCTTTAAGTTGTGGACGGCGGAAAATAGACCAGTTGGCGAGACCAACCAACACAGCACCGCCGACGATATTGCCCAAAGTCACTGGGATAAGGTTTGCCACCACAAATTGATGAATGTTCAAATCTGCGTAATGAGTGGCACTGATACCGATCTGCTGCCAGAAGCTCTCTGGTGCAAAGTTTTGAATCACAATGCCTAAAGGGACCATAAACATGTTGGCTACGCAGTGCTCGAAGCCGCTAGAGACGAACATCGCCACAGGCAAAATTGTCATTGCGGCTTTGGTCATTGCATTGGCTGAGCTAAACGTTAACCAAATAGCAAGACAAACCAGTAAGTTACATAGCACCCCAAGAGAAAATGCTTGAACAGGTGTATGGTGCAGTTTGTGCTGCGCGATGTTCAGCGCATTCAAACCCCATTGACCATCATCCAACTGATAGAGACCAGCCCCAGTAACCAAAAGCAGTAAGAACATGGCACCAATGAAGTTACCGATATAAACCTTGCCCCAAATGGATAACATTTTGCTAAAGCTGATTTGTTTATTGGCCCAAGAAATGCTCGACAATACGGAACTGGTGAACAGTTCACCGCCACAAATCACGATTAAAATCAGCCCCATGCTAAAGGCTAAACCACCCGCTAACCGACTGAGCCCCCAACCTGCGTTAGCACTGCCTGTGGTGACAGTGATGTAGAACAAAAATGCTAAGCCGATAAAAGCACCAGCCATAATGGCAAGGCTCAGTGTCATACCGCTACTTTTCTTGGCTTTGCTTAATGCAAATTTCTCGGCTTCTGCCATCATCTCAATCGGTGAGAACAGCTGTTTATTTTCAGAGTAGGCTGCTGACATACACGCTCCCAAAGCTCAATTTCATAATTACCTCCCAAGTTCAAACAAAGCGTCATGCCTTGCTTCCCATACAGACTAACGAACGGGTCATGAAGTAGTAAAATTGATAATTTTTAGATTACTCATCAAATGAATTGATATGAATAAATGAAAGAGTAGAATGAAACCGTTTGCGCATATTAACTCCCTTGAAATTAAAGGTGTGGCGCGCAGTAGATGAAAGCTAAATAGGAAAAGCAGTGCGGTATTCACTCAAACAATTAGCAGTTTTCGATGCTGTTGCCGATAGTGGCAGCGTCAGTCAAGCTGCGGATAAATTAGCGTTAACTCAATCCGCGACCAGTATGTCGCTAGCACAATTGGAAAAAATGTTAGGTCGCCCTTTGTTCGAAAGACAAGGAAAGCAAATGGCATTGACTCATTGGGGAATGTGGCTTAGGCCGAAAGCGAAGCGTTTATTACAAGATGCTCAGCAGATCGAAATGGGCTTTTATGATCAGCACTTGCTTAGCGGTGAAATCAGTATGGGGGCCAGCCAGACCCCTGCCGAGCACCTCGTTCCAGACCTTATCAGCATTCTTGATAACGATTTCCCAGAGATGCGTATTGAGCTTGGTGTGAAAAGCACCAAAGGGGTGATCGATGGCATCCTCGACTACAAATATGACCTTGGTATCATTGAAGGTCGATGCGATGATAACCGTATTTCCCAAGAAGTGTGGTGTCGAGATCACCTAACAGTGATAGCTTCGGCTCATCATCCTTTTGCCAAATGTAAAACGGTGAGTCTTGCACAGCTTGAACAAGCTAAATGGGTGTTAAGAGAGCACGGTTCTGGCACTCGAAATATTTTTGATAGCTCGATTCACCATCTTATTTCCGATTTAGATGTGTGGCGAGAGTACGAACATGTTCCTGTGCTACGCAGTATGGTTGCGAATGGTCCGTACTTAACTTGTTTACCTTACCTCGATGTAGAACGCTTTATTGAGAATGGCCAACTGGTAGCGCTCAATGTGCCTGATCTGAATATGGAAAGAACGTTGTCGTTTATTTGGCGAGCAGATATGGCTGAAAACCCGTTGGTTGAGTGCATTAAGCGTGAAGGACTGCGCATGATGAAAGGACGACCAAGCGTACTTTAAGCTTGTTAATCTTGGTTATGATTTACTTTGTTACTTCTCAATATGGGGTGTGATAAGTGAAGCTGTTGAGTGTTCGCATTTAGCATCATGCTACACACCCTCATCACCTAATCTAACGCTCATGCTTGATTAAAAAGCACTTCAAATGTGTTGATTTATCGTTTGCGTCAACATTTCAATGAAATAAGTGCAGTCATTGCATTTATTTCATGACTTGGGTCACTAGTCATCTGTGGTTGAAGCTTTTAATATCGGCACTTGATTTATTGATGTCGCTATAGCAACGGCTTGTTAAATGACAGGCAGATAGCGGCTAAATGAGGGCGCTATGAGCACACTATTTGCAATTTCACTAACGACAGGCATTCTTTCTGGTGTTTGGGGCTGGATAGCCGTTTCGTTAGGCTTACTATCATGGGCTGGCTTTTTAGGATGTACGAGTTATTTTGCCTCTCCAACCGAGGGTATTAAAGGTCTTGCAGAAAGTTTGATAACTAATATCAGTGGCGTTTTTTGGGCAATGGTCATTATTCATTCATCCAGTTTGGTGAGCTTGGATATGTTGGGTTACGTTGTCACTGCGGTAGTGGCATTTTTAATGTGCATTCAAGCGTCGAAAGCGTGGCTTGGTTATATCCCTGGAACCTTTATTGGCGCTTGTGCCACTTTTGCTGCTGGTGGTGATTGGCAACTGGTTATTCCATCACTTCTATTAGGTGGCATTTTGGGCTTTGCGATGAAAACAAGTGGTATGTGGTTGCATCAACGATCTAACCAGCCAGCGCTGAGCGACAGCGCAACTGTTGAAACGCGTTCTAAATCCTCAACTTGTTAATTTATGTTTAAGACTAATGCTGGTGAAATCTGCATTGGTAAAGGTTACCCCCAATTGATCCGTATCGATTCATCAAAATTGTTGATATACCCATTCAATATAAGATTAGTCACATATAGCGAAATGGAAATGATACGAGGCACACAATCATGTGTGCCTTTACGTGTGGCCATTGGCCATCGTAATCACGCGTTTTAGTGTCCAGCGCAGCAGTACAGGAATAAAGTCCACACCTTGTTGTTCACAATGGGAAACGATGGCAAGCGCCAAATCAGGTTTCGCGTGTTTTTTCAGCACACGTGTGACCACTTTTTTCGCAGGGATTGGATGATCGTAAGGTATTTTAATCAAATCTTTGAAGAAATGTTCAAAGCCATGAGAGTACAGAAAATGTTCGATATCTCGATCGGGAAGTTCGGTCAGGCGATGCCGTTCTTGATCACCTGTTAGCATACCGCGTACCGTTGACGAATATTTTTTGCCAGCGGGATCGCCATCAGTCACGACATGCCAATCAATGCCAAACGCTTTCGCCACTTTAATTAAGGACTTCAGACCAGACTGAGCAAATTCGACAATTTGTACTCCTTCGGCGGCTAGATTATAGCCACACTGGCGAGCCAGCTCACTAAACAGCCACACCTCAGTTTCTCCTTCAACCAACAACCAGCAGCGAGCAAAAAGCACCCCTGAGCGATGAAAACGGATATGAAAACCGATACGTCGTAGTTCGTCCTTACTCAATCCACGAGAGATCATCGAATTTGCAATGGTACGGTCAGAAGTACGCACCAAACGCCGAATCGAATGAAGGGGAACAGAGCCAAGCAGATCACCACTGTTCGTTGTGAGAATTTTCTGCATGGGTAATAGTTGAAGTAAACTCCAAGCGCGCGCCAGATGAGTAGGGTGCAATCGACCTTCGGGATCTTCGATAATCAGCAGCGGCCTAGCGCAACGTCGTAGGTCAGTTGGGCCTTTGGCTTGCAGATAAGCATTGAGTAAGCCCATCAACAGCAAACGAGTTTGCTTATTTTTAGTCTCTTCAACAAATTGGCTTATGTTTTTATCGGCGGTTGGGCTGGAATAGACTAAGCTGTCCCGTTGCTGTCTTGGGTTTTTACGTGTCTGACTTTTGAATGAAAAATAGTGATCAACTAATACATTCATTGAGTTAAGGCTACTTCTCATCTCGCCTTTGTTGACATGTCCAGGAATGGCCAGTAAACGACGACAGGTATTATCAATGCGTTTTTCGGCGCGAGAATTTTTACCGTTACCATTGACGAAAGGTCGCTCGAAACGCCGTGAATCTTTCAAACGGATCACTGGGTGTAAGCTCATCAGCTCTTGCGCTAATTTTTCGGAATGATGCAGCGGTAGTGGATTGCCTTCGAGGTCTAAAAACAGGTAGCGAGTGGTAATATCATATCGCTCACGAGTGGCACTGATGCGATAGAATATCCGTTTCGTACCCGTTTCATCTTCAACCCAAATCGGCCTCAGCTTACGATAACGGCCGGATCGAGATTCATTTTTGTCTGTAGAAACAAAGCTTAAGACAATTTGTAAATGCTGAGTTTGAGGATGAGCGATAGAGTAATCGACGTGGAAATCTTGCATTTCAAATTGATAAGGTACACCGTTGGCTGGTAGCACTACTGATAAGGCGTCCAACAATGAGGACTTACCCCAAGTATTTTCACCGATCAATGTGGTGAGTTCATCAAAAGCGAGCGATAAACGTTTGATTCCTCTGAATCCGGAAATTTCAATTCGCTCTAGATGCATAGGCAGACTCCTTTTATAACTCAACAAGTTAGCTTCTCGCTGAGTCTGTTTTTCTTTAAGCATAATGGAAATTATGCAGATAAGTAGGCTGCTGGCTCACATATCAAGTGTTTATGTAGGGGCAGCCGAATGAGACAAAGGCTACAAAGCGTGATGAGGTTGACTTAGCGTAATTATATTTTCAAACTCGTTTCATAAAAGTCACGATTCTGTCATGATTCTTCAGCTAGGATAGAGTGGAAAAAGAAGAGAAAGATAAATGATGCATAAAAAGAATAGACCAGCATCAATTATGCTGGCACACATTAATGACACTCACTCATATTTTGAACCGACATCGCTGCAATTGACTCTCCACATCCAACAGCAGACTTTAACACCGTATGTAAGCGCTGGCGGTTTTGCACGAATTGCAACACGAGTTCAGCAATTGAAAGAAGATGCGGCGCGTATGAAGCGAGCCTTTGTATTTTTACACGCTGGGGATTGTTTCCAAGGCACGCTCTATTTCTCGCTATTTAAAGGTAAAGCCAATGCGGACATGCTCAACGCATTGAATCTTGATGCGATGGCATTAGGCAATCACGAACTGGATATGGGTAATGAACCCGTTGCCCATTTTGTTAAACGTATTCAATTTCCATTGCTAGCTGGCAATTGGGATCTTTCCAATGAAAGATCGAATAAGCCTTTTCCAATAGCCGGTAGCCCGCAAGTGATAAGTTATCAACCTCAAGGTAAATACGCTCGCTGGATAGAAAAACAGGCTGGTGATGAAACGATTGCAATTTTCGGCTTGTCACTCGATAAAATGGCTGATATTGCCAACCCAGATCTCGATACTCCATTTATTAACGCTATCCAAACGGCAAAAAATACGGTTACTGAAATACGCGCTAAAGGGATCAACAAAATTGTTCTACTTAGCCATTTAGGTTATGAAGCGGACATTGAGCTCGCACAGCAAGTGGAAGGCATTAGTGTTGTCGTCGGCGGGCATAGCCACCGATTACAAGGTGATTTTAGTGCACTAGGGCTGATGAAAGATGATGAGTATGGTTTAAGAATTAACGACACTTATGTCGTCCAATCCGGTTATCATTCTTTGAGCTTAGGTCATTGTTATATCGACTTTTCAGCCGATGGCAAAGTGGACAAATTTCAGGGTCGTAATGAACTGTTACTTGGCCGTCGACTATTTCTTGATGCCAGCATGAGCGAAGCGGGCACCGATAACACCCATTTAGCGGCGTGCGAATTTTTAAGCCAGCACCCTAATGTGGTGGTGTGTAAGAAAGATCCGCAGGTCCAAGGAATATTGATCGATAAATACATGCCGCGAGTACGTCAGCTGCAACAAAATATTATCGCACATGCTGATCGTTTCTTAAGACACGTCAGAATTCCTGATGAAACTGGGCCGAGTGAGTTGGCTCCTTTGGTGGCTCAATCATTCGTCTATGCCATGCGGCAAAGAGGGCACCCCGTGCAGTTTGCAATACATAACGCTGGTGGAGTCAGAAACTCGCTCAACGCCGGACAAGTTTCGGTGGCAGACATTGCCGGAAATTTATTGCCTTTTGCCGTTCCTATTGGTGTCTACCGAGTGCAGGGAGAAACCTTAATTGAGATGCTTGAAGGGGCGATTAATAATGCGCTGGGCAATGGGGTCGACGGCACAGGTTCTGGCAGTTATCCTTACACCCACAATCTCTCGTTTACTTATGCCGCCGATCGGCCTGTAGGACAACGCATCACAAATGTGTTGTTATTTGATGAGCAAAAAGGTTGGCAACCAATTGATCTTAATCGTTATTATTGTGGGACCTCTTCGGCCTATACCATGAAAGGCAAAGAGGGATATGATGCGATACTGAAAATGAAGGGAGAAGGTTTTGTTTCGAATGTGTCAATGGCCGATGCGTTTATTGAACTGCTGACGGAAAAACCTGAAATACTTAACCACGCAGGAACTCAACTCCAACATCATTATCAGTAACTCGGTTTGACATAAATTTACTGGCATAGACTTTGCTTTTTAACTTTCAGTCTTAACGCATCTTCAACCCGATGAAGGTGCATGAAGATGTGAAAGGGGAAAGTATAATGTGGATTAGAGATTGGTTAGATGCTGCTGTCGTCGTTGCTTGGGTCAGTGCATGGTCTGTATTGGTGTATTTATTACCACTGGCAGGCGTATAAAAATCTAAGCTAAAAAGGAGCATAAATGGCTCTAATGCCGTTCACTTAAGGTGAGCGGCATTGTATTTTCTAGGGTATCGGCTTGGCTTTTTCTTCACGACTCTAGGGAAG
>NZ_CAWMCN010000038.1:0-1904 GCF_963865925.1 Vibrio sp. ZOR0018
AGTGCAAAATTGAAGTTCAGTGTTTACGGTGTGTTTTTTGAGTTCGGCGGTGCGTTGTCAACCCCTTAGCCGGGCGTTAGCTTTCAAACAAATTCATCTGCGTCAATTGGAGTAAATGGTGTTTAGAAAAAATATTTCTCTTGAAAAATCTAATGCTATTAAGCAAAAGATGCTCAATGAAAAGTTTGTCGATATTACTAAAAAAGCTAAAAAGCATCATTATAAGTATATAAATCCTGATGCAGTAAAAAACGTAGTCGGGAAATGGACTCCCATTTCAATTTGGAACTTTTCATTTTTGCTTGAATGTTTTATTTCAGCAATGTCAGAAACTGGCATTAGCATTATGAATTCGAAAGGATCCTATAAAACTGATATCGAGGGTGTATCTGAAGCTTTAGTTGGGATCGGTGATAAGCTTTTAAAGAGCAACTCTAATTACAAACAAGGTCAATGGAATCTATTTAATGGGTTAGATTTTGATATTGTACATACTTGTATTAAAGATAAACCTGTCGAAACTATGGTAAAGCCATACTTTTCTTTCGATGAATTTAAAAGGGGAGAAGATGAATCAAGAGTTGTTGTTCACTGCACCGTTGCTGAATTTGATGGAACGCCTTGGACTATTTCTTTTCCCTTACAGTACATTATGAAAGGGTTCCCTAAAATCAAAGGGCAGCATTTTGGTTACTGCCATAAAATTGCTTTGTTTGATGATGATGGAACCTTTGATAAAGAGTATGTCTATATTGGAGTAACGAAGCGGAATTGGCTTAAAAGAATGAGTGAGCACTTTAATGAGATAAAGTCAGGTAGCAACAAATTATTCCATAAGACTTGGCGAGAATTTACGGGAAATAAAAAAGTTATGCTAAGCAGTGAATTGATTGTTGGTGACCATACCTTTGATCAAATTATGGCTTGGGAAGAAACAATGGTTGATAGGTGTATGGATGATAATATTTCACTAAATATGATCCCTGGTGGATTTAAAGGAATGAAATTTCTTCATAAACATCGGTTACTAAAAAGTGAAAGATCAACCATTGATGAGCGTGATGATGCTGTTTTAGAGTTTCAAAAATTACACCCTAGAGCAGGCATAGCGAATCTACTTATCAGTGAACTTTGGAAAAACGATGATTATGCAAAGAAAATCATCTGTGGAGCAGATGATAGGTTATCTGTTGAGCAAGTTTTAAAAATTCGAGAGCTGAATGAGATTGGTGTGCCAGTTGAAAAAATTACACAAACAGTAAATGCTCGCAATTTGCAACAAGTGCAACGAGTGATTAAAGGAAAAACCTATTCACGCATACATTGAAAGCTAACAAACGCTTCAAGAGGGACAGCCAACGCGTGGCATTTTTACTATGCGTTGGTTTTCGTGGTTACGGTGTTATGCGGAAAGTTAGTAGTGGCGTTGGCTGCCCCTTAAGCGGGCGTTATGTCGCTATTTGTCTCAAGCTACTACGAGGTCATATGAGTAAAAATCAGGGGATTATAGAGTTTCTTGCGATGTCAGGCATTTTACCACTAGCTATATTCCTAATAATTATTTTGGGTGGTATAGGTTTCTTATTGCTAGCTGTGTTCTCTATGTCAAAAGATAAGTCTGCAAGTTGTGCTCAGCAAGATGGTAGTGAGTGCAAGAGGCTTGATACTTACTATGATCCTAGTTTGCCCGAACGATCGTGCCCTAATTGCTCAGGGAATATTAGCAAGGGTAAAGTCGTGTGCAGTACGTGTGGCGAATTAGATAGTAATGTGATCTCAACATAACAAACGGCTCAAGAGGGATTGCCAACGCGTGGCGGTTTTAGTGCAAAATTGAAGTTCAGTGTTTACAGTGGTTTTTTGAGTTCGGCTATGCGTTGTCAACCCCTTAGCCGGGCGTTATG
>NZ_CAWMCN010000039.1:0-306 GCF_963865925.1 Vibrio sp. ZOR0018
AAGGTAAATCTGACCTTTCATCTCGACATTCATAAGAGCCCATTTCAAACTCTCGACAAATCCAAGGTCGATTCTCATAAATCGTGCACATGAATGTTTCTCGATCTAAAGCTGAGCACCAACCATCCGCCAAACGTAGCATGGTTTCCCCACCCCATTGGTCGAAAGCAATGTGTTGCTCTGGCACACCTGTATCTGTAATGATCATGACCTCTAAACGACAGCAACAAGCCTGACAGTTTGAGCAAGAAATTTCCGTACTAGATACATTTTTAATTGGAATTGTCATCGTGTTCTTCAAATCAG
>NZ_CAWMCN010000040.1:0-1260 GCF_963865925.1 Vibrio sp. ZOR0018
ATTACTTACCACCATACAGCCCAAACTTAAATCCAATAGAGCGACTTTGGAAAGTAATGAATGAGCATGTGAGGAACAATTTTTATTTTTCCTCCAAAGCGGCATTTACCTCTGCAATCAAAAACTTTTTCGATGTGACGTTACCAAAAGTTGCAGACTCACTTGCGTCCAGAATTACGGATAATTTTCAGATATTGAAACCAGCATCTTCACGTTGAACGGGTATAGACAATATAGGAGCCGAAATATGAGCGAGTTAACCAACCCATTTATGCATTTCCAAATCATTAAAGACTACCGACAAGAAAGCAAAGTAGAGCACAAATTATCAGATCTTATTTTGCTGACAATTTGTGGTGTTTTTTCGGGTCATGATGGCTGGGATGGCATTATCGATTTTGGCAATGCTCGCTTAGATTTCCTCAAACGATATGGTCACTTTGAAGCTGGTATTCCTTCTGCAGATACGCTGTCTCGTGTGATGGGCATGATTAATCCGGCAGCGTTGCAAAGAAGCTTTATAGCCTAGATGAAGGACTGCCATACACTGACGGATGGAGAAGTCATCGCCATCGACGGCAAAACACTACGTGGCTCTTATGACCGCTCTAAAGGTAAAGGAACGATCCACATGGTGAACGCTTTTGCTACTGTAAACGGAATGAGTATCGGCCAACAGAAGGTTGATAGTAAAAGTAATGAAATTACCGCGATCCCCAAGCTACTTGACTTGCTAGAGGTAAAAGGCTTCTTGGTTACAATCGATGCAATGGGATGCCAAAAGAAAATAGCGCAGAAAATCCTCGATAAAGAAGCGGATTATTTGTTGGCAGTTAAAGGAAATCAGGGAATGCTTGAGCAAGCCTTTGATGATTATTTTCGAATGAACATGCTTCAAGACTTTGATGGCCGCTCTTACAGTACACAAGAAAAAAGTCACGGAAGAATCGTCTGTGGCGACAGAGCAAGATGTGAGTATTCGTTACTATATATGTAGAAGCCCAAACGTTGCTTGAAGCGACGCGTTCTCATTCGTTCTCATTGGGGCGTAGAGGCCATGCATTGGTCGCTTGATACCGCATTTTGTGAGGACAACTCTCGTATAATAGTGGACGATCGAGCAGAGTCTTTAGCAAGGATCAGGCAGATGTGTTTAAGCCTATTAAAGAGCGAAACCACATCTAAATGCTGTCTCTTGATCACAAGTCCTGTTCAAGAGACAGAGCGAGTTCGTAGCCTTCAAGGATGACTTGTAGTTTG
>NZ_CAWMCN010000041.1:0-1056 GCF_963865925.1 Vibrio sp. ZOR0018
ACTTAAACCAGAAAACATGGAGTTTACCGTTCAATTCCAACTCGATTTAGCTGATAAAAACTCACTTTGCCTAACGCCCGCCTAAGGGGCTGGCAACGCATAACACTAAACTCAAACGCAACAACTGTAACCACCGCGGCTCAATGGGACTGGAAACGCCACGCGTTGACAGTCCCTCTTGAGGCGTTTGTTATACGCCTATTTCAGTACACCCGATTGAACTGCGTCATTGAGCCTAGACTCGACTTCTCGCCACAACAAATTACTACCTTTGGAAATGCGTTCTCCATTAAAAGCAAAAACTTTTTCTTTGGGTATATTGTGTTTTTTCCAGCCATGACCTTCACCATGAATGTTGTGAAGTAAAGGTGGAACTCGGTCGATTGCCTTAGCAAAGCTTGCTTCGGGGCTTACACCTTCTTCAAACTCTTCCCAAAGATTAGAAAACTCTTCTCGGCTTGCTTCTGGTAAAAGTTGAAATAACTTCTGTATGCATGACCTTTCTAGTTGTTTGTTTTCTTCTGTTTCAGCAGAGTAAATAACCGTATCACCTGCCTCAATTTCACCCAAGTCATGGATGAGTAGCATTTTCATGACACGAACAATATCAACTGGTTCATTAGCAAAATCTTTGAGTAAAATAGCACTCAGGCAAACATGCCAGCTATGTTCTGCTGAATTCTCATATCTATCTAACCCTACAGGTTTAGTTTGTCGTTCTATCGATTTAAGCTTCTCGACCTCTATCATAAAGTCGATTATTCCCTTAATTTCTTCCACGCTAAGTCCTTTTTGATGCTCAAGATTTGATTGGCGTATAACGCCCGGTTAAGGGGCTGACAACGCAAACCACTGAACTCCAAATAACCACCGTAATCACAAAGGCCGATTTGAACAAAAACCGCCACGCGTTGGCAGTCCCTCTTTAACCGTTTGTTATGGCTAACAACTCTCTGATTTATAGAACAAAACTTTCAAGGTAAATCTGACCTTTCATCTCGACATTCATAAGAGCCCATTTCAAACTCTCGACAAATCCAAGGTCGATTCTCATAA
>NZ_CAWMCN010000042.1:0-583 GCF_963865925.1 Vibrio sp. ZOR0018
GGGCGTTAGGCAAAGTGAGTTTTTATCAGCTAAATCGAGTTGGAATTGAACGGTAAATTCCATGTTTTCTGGCTTAAGTTAAGCAATAAATAGTCATCACATATTTGTTGTTTATTGATCGCGTTGGGTTGTTTATCGTTGTGAGTTTAGCGGCAAAATAACCTTCAGCATCCAAACGTCCGCCGAGCATGCTACGCTCATCACTTTTCTTCCAAATCGCTCAATTTTAGTTTTTTGTTTCTTTGCTGATTTAGGGTTTTGGTTTATAAATGAATCGGTTAGTTGGTTTTAAGTTTGTAAAAAAGCCCTGTTCTTTGGTTTTAAAAGTGTTGGTGTCAATTGGTTAGCCTAACAAACGGCTCAAGAGGGATTGTCAACGCGTGGTGGCTTTAGTACAAAATTGAAGTTCAGTGTTTACGGTGTGTTTTTTGAGTTCGGTGGTGCGTTGTCAACCCCTTAGCCGGGCGTTAGCTGAGGTTAAGAAAAATCATCAAATTACGTGTTTATTTTTCTTAGTCTGAGGCTCTAGCTTTACACCTGAAAGTCAGCACTTTTCCGTGTATCTCGCCAGTGGCACTGTTCG
>NZ_CAWMCN010000043.1:0-3462 GCF_963865925.1 Vibrio sp. ZOR0018
AGCTCCGTCAGTTCAAATACATTGGGCTGACGTTTTTTAGTTTCCGTTGAACCTGTAGAACTGCATAACGCCCAATTAAGTAGCCCGAAACGCACTACCGAACTTTCCGCATTGCTCGGCAACACGACATTCAACGCAAACCAAAAGTGCTAAGCGTTGAGGGTCTGCTTGAATTGTTTGTTATGTTTTACCACAAATGACTGATTTACTTGGCAAAGAACTGCATTGTTGAACGTATTTCAAGAAGTCAGTCACACGCTCAACCTCACTTGGCCGCCAAATGCACGAAACATAAAACGCGTAAATTCACTTCCCTGCCCAATGAGGCAACCCGCCTTAGTCTCAACAAGCGCCCTCTCTTTCCAATCAAAGCGCAGAACAATGGCAAATTGCCGAGGCAACTGCCAAGCCGAGATACTACTTGGCAAATACGCTAAAAGCGCTCTAAAGCCAGCGAAACCTAAAACCAACCGACCCGATTTGCAAATGAAGCAACCCACGAATATTGGCATGTTTTACGGGCTGAGTGATTCATGAACTTAGACCGACAATGCGGATTTGCTGAAGTACTCGAACGAACTGCCAAAGGGACAAAGAAAATAGATCGAAGAAGCTTTAAGCCACTGAAATACAAGTAAACATAACGCCCGCTTAAGGGGCAGACAACGCTACTACCAACTTACCGCATAACACCGTAATCACAAATACCAACGCATAGTAAAAATGCCGCGCGTTGGCTGTCCCTCTTGAAGCGTTTGTTAAGCAACATACCCACGAAACTTAAGAGATTTATCAATCAGATTTTTCAAGTTGATCAGTGAAGCTTCTTTGGGCGGTAGATCTAAGAACCGATTCGCTTCATCGATTGAAGTAAAGTTGCCTTGTTGTGAAATATGAAATAGAAACAACGTAATAAAATATCGTTGTACTTGAAAACCATAACTTTTAGCCATTGTATTTTCCTGACCAGCATGAACATTTCTATTTCGATATTCACGTAAATGCTCAAGTATCTGCCGATGGTATTCATGCTCCTCATATAAAAATGAACAACGGATTGGAACAGCATCACAATTGCTATCATTGGGTGCAGCTATACACTCAAGAGCTCCCCAAGCCCTCAAAACAGCAACATTCTGATTTGCTTCATCAAAGGCACGTACATACCTTAGCAAGGCATCACAAAGTAATGAATAGTACTGCCTATCGAATTTAGACAGTTTTCCTATAATTGTTCGCAAATTCTTTGCAATTATTTTATCATCTTTTACATGGTGAGGTCTCGCTTGAATAAAGCTTGGATCAAGCCAAAAAGTTTCATCAAATACATTTCCAACGTCATCATGCACTGTGTGAAAATTTCCCAACCTGATCTTATTTATTGGCTCCCACTTATTTCCATAAGTTTCATAAGAATTATTACAAAAAACTGAGAGTAATCCTCTGAGAAGATCTAACGTCCTTAGAGCCATATTTGCAGCAAGCTTTTCTGACTTCGCCTTAACTTCAACAACAACTTTTGTATAACCTATTGACTCGACATCAACATAAGGTCGCCTCCTGAGAATCAATGCTTCTCTACCTTTAAACTTTCTTGGAAAACTATTTTTATAAAACCTAATCGTACAATTTTGAAGTTCAAATTTCCGAATGCCAAAATTTGTAATCGATAGAGATGTAAGAACAAAGTATTTATTATCACGTTTCGCGATAGAGTTATTAATATTTAAATCTAGTACATTGATAAAATATTTGTGATCTATTTTAGGAGATTTGGCAACTTCCCATACCGTTTTCTTTACAAGAGAATGCTTATCTAGGTCTTCAGCTATAGGAGGGAAATTTATCATGCTTTCTAATGCAGTGATCGCGTCATGATGTTCGAAGCCAGAAAACGATAGTGTTCCATCAATCAATGTCTTGATACTGTCAATCTTAGCCAAAATAACACTCGGTTTTAGATTTTTATTTTTCTTCCAACAAACTTTCACTTTTTCTCCTGTTGCTTAACGCCCAATTAAGGTGTGAAGCACGCGACCACGACACTTAATTTGACCACCGTAAACACTGAACTCAACCCGAACCGAAAATGCCAAGCGTGCTGAATCACTCTTAAATTGTTTGTTAGTTGCACAATGCACACTGAATTTTTTGTTTATTTTCAGTGATATATTCTATGTCATCTAGATAAGCCTGAAGATGACCTTGCTCTATGTTTTCAGCAAAAGACTCATTACCATTTTCAGCTTCACTGCGCATGAACGAAACTAACGCCTGTAACCGCTGAATCATTACATCGGCTAATTGACTTCTTTCGGACTCAGTTGCACCGTAACTATCACAGAACAACTTAGCTCTAGCCACCTGCTCAGAAATTGTACCTAACTTATCATTACTGTCAGTTTTGAAAGGCGACCAGCAATAAATTGAGTATGCTAAATCCCATATTCTTGGCGCTGGGTGCGCAGTATCGAAGTCAAACACACCAACAACTATATTCTCAGAAAGAGCAACATTGTATGGAGTAAAGTCACCATGACAGATAACCTCAAAAGGCTCTCTCGGCTCTAGCATCCACTCGTGAGCATTAACATAAATTTGTTTCAAAAGTAGCGCTGTTGAATCATGTATTTTGCGTAATAATTTACCCGCAGAAATGAGGGCATCAGCAGTGGCGATTGCACCGACCAACGGATAATTATAAGTACTGCCGACGACAAAACTTAAGATTTCCTGATCTTGCTTTACACCAAGGAATCTTGGGCATTCAGCCACATTCGCCTGCTCAAGGTGCTTCAAAATAAAGTGAATTGTAGGACTCCACGGTTGAAGAGGTCGATAGACAACTTCACCATCTCGGTATATTGCGGATTCTCTTCCGCCTGATAATTCTTCCACGAAACCTCCCTGTGCAACTAACGCCCGGTTAAGGGGCTGACAACGCAAAACACTGAACCTAAAATAACAACCGTAATCACAAAGGCCGATTTGAACAAAAACCGCCACGCGTTGGCAGTCCCTCTTTAACCGTTTGTTATGCAAATTCAATAAGATAAACTGACTTTACTCGATCAAAAGCCACAATTGCAACGGTTGAGTGATTCAAGAACCAACCCGAGCAAGAGCCGTGATAAATAAGCCGCCAAAACAAAGCCCACCTTTCAACAACAAACCAAGCTTTTGAATGAGACAAACTCAACAAGCAAGACTTTCAGCAAATGCGAAATGCTCGATAAACTTGCCCTTTCCACACTTTGCGCACGCTGAATTGACAACAAACCAGCACCAAAACTCATTGAGGCGAACAAAGAATCTTACCTGTTTTACGGCTTGAGTGAACCACGAATTTGAGGGTAAAAATGCTCATTTGCCGACAACACAGAACGAATGGCCGGAGAAATCCCAAAAGATTGAACCCCTAAATTTACCTGAGTTGCATAACGCCCGGCTAAGGGGTTGACA
>NZ_CAWMCN010000043.1:3472-4083 GCF_963865925.1 Vibrio sp. ZOR0018
ACCGAACTAAAAAAACCACTGTAAACATCGAACTTCAATTTTGTACTAAAGCCGCCACGCGTTGACAATCCCTCTTGAGCCGTTTGTTATGTACGTGGTTGGTTCTATCCCCAGAAACACCCATAAGTATCGTCTTCTAGTATTTCCAAGAAAGCTTCTAGAAGTTGAATCTCTGGGATTGGCTCATACGAATGCCATTTTTGGTCGGATTTCATCCAGTAAATTTTCCACGCGTCACGCGACTTATAATATTTGACTTTGGCTACTGGGCACTCCATTTTTTCGGATGGATCATTCCACTTAGGACGTATCTCGAAGATTTCGATGACCTGCCCCTCTAACCGATACCCAATATCAAGTTGATTGCGGATCTCTTCTGGCGGTCGACAAGAATCAAGGTACTTCTCCACTGCCTTTCTGTAACGCTGTTGCTCAATTTCTGAAAATGCCATATCTATCACCTAACCCTTTAATTAAGCTAAGTTTACGACCTAATTTCATACGTTGGCTAGGTTAATTTTCGAGAAAGTACATAACGCCCGGCTAAGGGGTTGACAACGCATAGCCGAACTCAAAAAACCACTGTAAACACTGAACTTCAATTTTGCACT
>NZ_CAWMCN010000044.1:0-361 GCF_963865925.1 Vibrio sp. ZOR0018
ACTCAGAAGTGAAACACAACAGCGCCGATGGTAGTGTGGGGTCTCCCCATGTGAGAGTAGGACATCGCCAGGCTTTGAATTTATAAGAGCCCGTTTGTAAGAGCGGGCTTTTTAGTCACTTGTGACACAAGATACAGTGTGCTGATATGGCTCAGTCGGTAGAGCGCATCCTTGGTAAGGATGAGGTCCCCAGTTCGATTCTGGGTATCAGCACCAGTTTTATAGCTCTGTAAGCTAAAAGAATTTGCTTGGCGACCATAGCGTTGTGGACCCACCTGAACCCATGCCGAACTCAGAAGTGAAACACAACAGCGCCGATGGTAGTGTGGGGTCTCCCCATGTGAGAGTAGGACATCGCCAG